>JAZODH010000056.1:0-7774 GCA_045596925.1 Eubacteriales bacterium | reverse complement strand
CAGACCTGCTCAAACTGCCGAGGACAGGGTAAGATAATCAAGAATCCCTGCTCAAATTGCCGCGGAACGGGCTACGTCAAGGTATCTAAGAAGTTTGAGGTGTCGATCCCCGCGGGCATTGACAACGGCGAGCGCATTGCTATCAGGGGTCAAGGCTCTGACGGACGCAACGGCGGTAGCGCGGGTGACCTTATCATTCAGGTAATGGTAAAGGATCACAAGATATTTGAACGCGACGGCTATAATATCTATTGCGACGTGCCGATCACGGTCGCAGAGGCTACCCTGGGCGCGGAAATTGAGGTCCCCACCCTTGAGGGCAACGAAAAATTCAAGATCCCCGAGGGAACACAGCCAAATACCGAGTTTACCTTGAAGCAAAAAGGCATCAAGTACGTAAATTCCACCCGCAAGGGTGACCTTGTGTTCCGTGTGGTAGTGGAGATACCCAAAAACCTCAGCGAAAAGCAAAAAGAAAAGATGCGTGAGTTTGCCGATAGCTGCGGCGACAGCAATTACGCAAAAAAGACGGGATTCTTTAAGAAGATCTTCGGATAAAGGAGGAAAAAATCTTGAACGTACAGGATTGGACACAAATAAAGGTCACGGTAAAGCTTGAAAAGCTTGACGAGACGGTTGCGGTCATGAGCATGCTTGATAACAATCTTCAGATCGAGGATTACAGCGATATTGACCTAAAAAGCGTTTACGGCGATCTTATCGACGAGAGTATTCTCAACGCCGACAAGACTATCGCCTCGGTTTCTATCTATTTGCCCGTTGAGAAAAGCCCCACGGACGCCATTGCGTTCATCCGCGAGCGCCTTGCATATGCGAATATAGACGGAAAGATAGAGACTATCGGCGTAAACGAGGACGACTGGGCAAACGCCTGGAAGGCTTATTATAAGCCTATCCGCATAGGTCGGCACATGGTCATCGTTCCCGCGTGGGAGAAGTTTGAGCCGAAAGAGGACGACATCGTTGTCCGTATGGACCCCGGAATGGCGTTCGGCACGGGAACTCACGAGACGACCAGACTTGTGATCGAGCTGCTTGAAAAGTACACGACGAAAGGCTGTAATATGCTTGACGTGGGAACGGGAAGCGGAATCCTTGCTATCTGCGCGTCAAAGCTGGGCGCAGGTCAGTGCGCCGCGTACGATATCGATCCCGTGGCTGTCCGCGTAGCTCTTGACAACATTGCAGACAGCGGACTTACCAATATCACCTGCGAGGTCTCCGACCTGCTAAAGCAGGTCAAGGGAAAGTACGACCTTGTTACGGCAAATATCGTTGCAGATGTAATTATCCGCATGGCCCCCGACATCGGACAGTTCATGGAGGACGATGCTGTGCTTATCGCGTCGGGCATCATTTCCGAGCGATGCGACGAAGTCACCGAAAAGCTTGTTGGGTGTAACTTCCGCGTAGTCGATACGCTTGTTGACAACGGCTGGTGTGCACTTGTTGTTAAAAAGAATATTTGACATTTACCATTATTGAAAGGCGGTACTTACTTTGGATAAACTCATGTGGTATGACGTGCTCTTGAGACTTGCGGTCTCAACTCTCATAGGTCTTTTTATCGGACTTGAGCGGGAGCGTCATCACCGCCCGGCAGGAATGAAAACTCACATCATGGTCTGCCTTGGCGCGACTATCGTTTCCCTCATTCAGGTGCAGATAGTGAGCCAGGCTCTGGAGATAGCCTCCTCAGATCCTGCTTATGCAAGCGTTCTGGGAGCTGACCTTGGACGAATGGGCGCGCAGGTCATAAGCGGAATCGGTTTTCTCGGTGCTGGTACTATTCTGGTTAAAAAAGGCTCCATCAAGGGTCTTACCACCGCCGCAACACTTTGGCTGACGGCTTGTCTTGGCCTTGCGGTAGGAATGGGATACATCTTAATTGCCGTTGAAGCCTTTGCCATGGTCATGGCGGTGCTGATTCTTCTTCGTGTTATTCAGAAGATACAGTTCAACCGCAATATCGTATCTTTCGAGGTCTATTTCGCTGACAGTGTTCACGGTATGCAGATTTTGCGTAATTTCTGTTTTGCCCGTGAGATCCAGATCATCGGGAGCGAGATTTCCGAGGGCTACGATACCCGCGATGGCCACGGCGTTTTTACCATGCGTGTGCCTATGAAGCTGGATAAATCCCAGCTCATCTACGAACTTGCCAAGGAAGAGTATATTGATAGGGTAAATATTGTTGAGGAATAAAAACAGGACGGCATAGCCGTCCTGTTTTCTATTTGTCGTATAGCTTTCTTCCAACAACCGCCGCGCATTTGAAGATCGGATTTTCAAACCTCTTTTTAACATTTTTCAGCTCGTCGCGCACTGCTATCTGCTGCGGGCAATGACTTTCACACTTTCCGCAGCCGATGCAAAGGGAAGCGTAGCTCTGTTTTTTTCGCATGGCGGTGCCCATAAAATATTCTCGAATACCATGGAAATAGCTGTCCGAATATGAGCGATTGTAAGCGGCGAAGGCGCCCGGAATGTCAACCCCCGCAGGGCAGGGCATGCAATAGGAACAGCCCGTGCAGCCGACCTTGATCTTCTCCTCGAAGATCTTGACCACGCGTTGGTATATCTCTCTTTCCTCGTCGGTAACGCATCCGACGTCCGCTTCGCTTGCAACACGCACGTTTTCATCTATCATTTCAACAGAATTCATGCCCGAAAGCACCACCGTCACGCCTGCTTGATCGTATAACCATCTGAAGCTCCACTCGGCGGGGCTTCTTTTTTCTTTGTAGGAACCAAAAGCCTTTTTGACCCCGGCGGGAAGATTCCGAACGAGCCTTCCGCCGCGCAACGGCTCCATTATAATAACGGGGATTCCAAGCTCTTGCGCCCGTTCCAGTCCCGCGCGGCCGCCTTGGGTATGCTCATCCATGTAATTGTACTGTATCTGGCAGAAATCCCAAGGGTACGCTTCAAGAACGCGGATAAATTCGCTGGACGACCCGTGATATGAGAAGCCTATCTGTCGGATCCTTCCCGAATCCTTGTTCTTTTCGATCCATTCCTCGATGCCAAGAGACTTCATTCTTTCCCAAGTGGCAAGGTCGGTGAGCATGTGCATCAGATAATAGTCGATGTAATCGGTCTGAAGCCGAGAAAGCGTCTCGTCGAATATCCTGTCCGCATCGTCGAGCCTTTTTACAAGGTACGGCGGCAGCTTTGAGGCAAGATAAACCTTTTCCCGACAGCCGTTTTTCTTTAATACCTTGCCCACAGCCGTTTCACAGCCGGGGTAAATGTACGCGGTGTCAAAATAGTTGACGCCCAGATCAATGGCGTGTAAAATTTCCCGTTCGGCCTCCTTCAGATCAATGACGCCCGCGTTTCTTTGAAATCGCATACATCCAAAGCCGAGCCGAGACAATTCGTTTTCGTATTTGTCCTTTCTGTAAAGCATTTTCCCTCCGTATAGACAGCGGTGAAGCCGGGGCTTCACCGCTCGAGTTGTTATTTTTTTGTAAGAACGATAGCGCTGAAGAAAATCTGATCGATAACGGTATTTGAACCGTAGAATCTGAAACAGATGATCTCACCGTTGACCAGGTCTTCCGTTACGTCAAAGTTGAGCGAATAGGTCTGCCAGTCGGTGGTGACCGCCTTTGTGTGCACCTTAAAGTTGGCATACTGTGTATCCTCGCTATCGTAGGACATTGCCGCCTTGAATTCACCTGCGGCACTTGCTTTGACCTTGAAGCTCAGCTTGTACGTTCCTGTGCCGTACATTTTGATCTCGTCGGTAATAATTCTCGCAATTCCCGCGTTTACGCTGGGTGACTTGGGGTTTGACTGCATGATATAGATCCAATCGCCGTCGGTGTCCTTCTGTGTCAGAAGCTCAACCTGATAGCAGGTGGTCTCGGTGTAGCGGCTGACCTCGCCCACGTCGGGGAGAAGCAGGTTTTCGCCGTTGTATACGGGCGTGATATAGAGACTTCCGTTCTTTTCTTCAACAGCCTTTGCCGCACCGCTTGAAACGAGCGCGCTCGCCTTGACGTAAGCCTTGCCCTCATACTGTGTTGTGGCAGGCTTCTTTTGGGTGCGGAGAATTGTTGTGATCTCGTCGGCAGGCATTGCAAGCTCACCGCCGATGTGGACCACCTCGCCCTTGAAGTTCGCAAGCATACTGCCAACGTATACCTTGTCGGGCAGGGTGTATCCCACCTTTACGTTGTGCTGCTTTACGGGGGTGTATTTGCCGTCGTTTGTAAAGATGAGCGTGTTGCTCGCCACCTTCTGACTTGATGTCTTCGTCACCTGAACGTCCAGATCACTGCGACCGAGCATCGCTTTTCCGCCGACGTACAGATTGTGTAGCTTGAGGGTGTAGTTCTCGGTGTAAAGGCTTGAGGAATCGTTTTCAAGCTTGATCTCGTAATTTCCGCTTGTAGTGTGTATGTTGTCCGTTCCCGTACACGCAGGTACGGAAACTCCGTTGAACACGAATTCTTTTGGCAGACTGCCCATGTTCTTGCCCTGGAAGAACCAGGAGAGATACACGCAGTCGGTAGCATCAAGGTTTATGAACGTATTTGTATGTACTTGGCTCTTTCTGTCTGCAACGGGTGTGCTGTCCGAGCCGTTGTAGCGGTTGTTGATAAGTCCGCCGTAAGCGGCAAATACGTGACAGTTTTCAAAGGTGGTAGCATAGGTACTGCCCTGCGGGAAGAACGCCGCGCAGGTGGTGCCGATGATACAGTCCTTTATGTAAGCGCCCTTCGAGCTGTAAACGAAAGCGTTGTCTCCGACGTAGATAAAGCAATGCTCGACCCGCTGGTTGCTTCCCGAATAGAGGGAGATGCCGTCAGAGGTCATCATGGATGCCAGCTCTTTTACGTTTTTGATCAGGATATCCGAGCCGTTGGCGGTAATGTTAAAGGAACGGGCATCGAGAACCGTTATGCCGTCAACGTAAAGTCCGTTTGCACTTGAGGCAAGGGGACGGAATCCCGAGCCTTCATTTCCGCCTTGAGTTATGTTGGTCTTGTAGATGTTCTCGTATGGGTCGACGATAGCACCTCGCCCGATGACCTTTGTGTTGGTTGCTGCAGAGGTGATCCTGGTTCTTGCATTAAGAACCGCACCGGGAGCAATGTAAAGGACTGTGTTAGGCTTTGAAATTTCAAAGGTAGACGGAACGGCTTTTCCGTTGCTTACCGCGTTCTGATCGGCAGTCGGCTCGTACCAACCGTCGATCCAGATGACGTTCTCGTCCTCGCGACAGGGAATATCGGCGTGAAATTCGGGGTAATCCGCAAATATTGAGATGATGGTGGTGTCGCGGTTATTCAGACGCACGAGGAAGTATTCGGGCTTGTCAAGATAGACTGAAATGACGCCGTTCTTAAAGGAGCTTTTCAGCCCGAGCGCCGAGGGCATAACGGAATAACATTCAACGTCCTGAGACACGCGGATGTCAACCCGCACCTGCTCGCCCGAGAATGCAAAGGCCGAGAAACGGCGGTAAGAGTCGCCGCCGATCGTTCTGTTGCCTAGAAGATACCACATGGTGTGATTGTATACGGGGATATGTTCGGTGCGCTCACCCTGAGTTACTGTCACCTTGTAATCGTAGATGCGGTTCACCTTTTCGGGATATTCGGGGTAGATCACCAGCTGTGTCTGATCGTAAAATTCCTCGCGGGTGATGGTATGACCTGCCACGGTATAGCTCAGACCCGTAGGATAAGCAGTGTTTTCGGGAGAGATTATAAGATATATTTCAGTCTGTTCCGTGTCCGTAAGGCCGTTGAGGGAAAAACTGTGAGAGCAACGGCGGAGATCGCTTGTGAGATCGAACGTGGCGGACGAGGTGGTGTTTACTTCGCCTCTTGCTACAAGCGTTGCCGTGATCTTGCTGTCGGCGGAGGCGAATGCGTCAAAGCTGACCTCAAGGAATCCTTCCGAGAGACCGTAAGCCTCGGTGACATTTGCAATGAGACCGCCGAATCCCGACTTTTTCTGACTCAGCTTGAAGTTGCCGTTCCCGTCGTCGGTAAGAGAAAGATTTGCATTTGACGCCGAATAGAAATCGAGGGCGTCAAAGTCAAAGGAATAGTCGGAATAAACGTATTTTAAGGATTTTGTATCGTTGTCAACGATGCAGCGGTCAAATCCGCAGACATCGTTCATCTCATCTGCCGCAACGTATTCAACGCCGTCGATGTAATATTCACCGCTAAAGTCATATTGAGAGCGGTCAAGCCCCATGTATTCGCAAAGGGCATCGGCGCACACGAGCGTGCCGTAGGACGAGCTAAAATACGCACCGTTTTCAAGCTCTGCCATGTGACCGTTTATATATACCTTACCCTCAAGGAAGGATTCAACGTCGGCTGTGGCGCCATTTGCCGTCACCTTCGTGCTTTTTACAGTGCTTTCGGAGAGGGAAGTGCCCATGGCAGAGGCGAAAATAAAGATCTCCTGATCTGCGTTGCCGTTAAATACCACTCTTATGGTCTGTGCCTTGGCAATGGAAACGGAAAGCGTTCCTTCGCTGAATGAGTGGGAATAATCACTTGACGTGGAGTAGATATCGTAGGAGAAAACGTCGTTATTTAAGGTGAGGTTTACCGTTATTGCGCCCGTAAAATTGAAGGCGCAGAATCTTTTTCCGGAGGTGATCTGGCTTGAATTTGTGTTTCCCGTTGCGCTGATTTCCTTTATCTTGTAAGAGTCAAGGGTCACCGTGTCGTTTCCGCAGCTGACGCTTACCGTGATGCGGTGATCCGCCTCGGCACCGTTTTCGCAGACGTTTCCGAGAGATACCAATACCCTCTGACCGAGGGAGCCTGCAAACGCCGTGTTTTCGGCGGAGGAGGACAGACGGGCGATCGCCGTGCTGTATTCCGCGGAGGAGACAAGAGAGGAGCTTTTACCCTTGAAATTTGCTCCGAGGGCACGAATAGCTACGTCAAGCATCTGAGCAAAGGTCAGATCGCCCGACGATGCGACGGAGATCAATCCTGCCCGTGCCGCGCAGTCGTAGGGAAATTCGTAAAGGAAATCACCCGTGTCACAAGAGTAACCGAGCACGCAGAGCCATGCGGAGAGATATTCTGCATAGCTTGCATTGTCAGACGCGCCGAATCGGGCAGAATCGACGGGAAGCATGACTCCGTATTTATAAACGGTAGCTATGTCCGACGTACCGTCACTGAATGGCTCGTCCGTATTCTTTGCCTTGATGATTCCGAGCGAAGCGGATTTCGCCGCAAAATCCGAAAGGAATTGCGCCACCTCTCCTCGCTTGACCGCAGAATCGGCAACCTTGCTTTCAAAAAAGGCCTCCGACTGCCCCGACGACGTAAAATATGACCTTGAAACGTCAAAGTCCGTCGCCGAAGCCAATATTGCAAAAGCGGTAATCAGGACAATGGAAATTACCACCATCAAAACGGTTTTTCTGAACTTTCTCATTTGAACCTCCGGGAAAGCATACAATTATACACATTATACCATAGATCCTCCTCAAAGACAATATGTTATTTTAACTTAATATAATAAGTTTTTTTGTCTATTTCTGCCAATAAGTTTTCCATAAAATGCCCTTTCTCTCTTGACAAAGTATGCAGAATGTGATATCATTATGATATCATATAGGAAATTGAAAAAACCAAAGGAAAAATATTTTTAAAATGGTAACTTACAAAGAAATTCTGGCTGACGAAAGCATTAAAACCTACATCAAAAAAGCGGACGAATCCCTGCAGGCACTTGGCTTTACCGAGCATAGCTTTGC
>JAZODH010000055.1:0-29111 GCA_045596925.1 Eubacteriales bacterium | reverse complement strand
GCGTTTTGCGATTCGTTTCTTGAGCGAGGTCTGCCCGGATTCGATCTTGCCGTTTACAAGAACGGCGAGTGTATACTGCGTCACATGGGCGGATACAGCGACCTTGAAAAGAAGATAAATATAGACGGCAGCGAAAGATACAACATCTATTCCTGCTCAAAGCCCATCACCTGCACAGCGGCCCTTCAATTATGGGAGAAAGGGCTTTTCTCTCTTGAGGACAAGCTCTCCGATTACATGCCGGAGTTTGAACACATGACAGTTCGGACCGAAAGCGGTGTAAAGGAAGCCGAAAAGCCGATTCTTATTCAACATCTGTTTGAAATGACCGCAGGTTTTTCTTATAATTGCGGCTCTCCCAATTTACAGCAGGGGCGCGCAGATACAGACGGAAGACTCCCCACTCGCCAGGCCATGAAATATCTGGCAAAGGATCCTTTGGTCTTTGAGTCGGGCGAGCGTTGGAATTACAGTCTTTGCCACGATGTTCTGGCGGCATTGGTCGAGGTCATTTCGGGAGAAAAGTTTGAGGACTACGTAAAAAAGAACATTTTCGATCCACTTGGCATGAGCCGTTCCACATTTATGCTTCCCGAAAGCGAGCTTGAAGAATTGGCTCAGCAGTACCGATTTGCTGACGGTGCACCGAGAAACGTAGGCAAAAAAATCGTCACATACAAGCTCGGAAGCGAATACGCTTCGGGCGGTGCGGGCTGTATTTCGACCGTTGACGATTACATAAAGTTTGCCGAAGGCTTACGAACAGGCAAGCTCATTCGTCCCGAAACCCTCAAACTTATGATGACCGACCGTCTGACCGAGCATCAAAAGAGCACCTACTGGGTAAACGGTCGCGGTTACGGACTTGGAATCAGATGCAACAAGGCAGGCGACAGATATCACGACATTGGTTGGGGTGGTGCTGCCGGCGCGTTCCTTGCCATCGACGTTGAAAACGAGATCAGCCTGTATTTCGGAACGCACCTGCTTTCTTCCCCCGTCCAGGGAATCCGAGGGATGCTTTACCGCATGGTCTATGCGGAGTTGTTCGATGAGAGCGAATTTGATCGGATCAAAGAAAACCTGAAAGCACTCCACGGATACAACTTAACGTATTGAGAGAAAAAACACAATAAACTTATATTCACGTGCCTTCGGCGTACCAAAAAACAAGATTACGGCGATGAGGATATCGCCCGCGAATACGAAATAAAAGCAAGGGAGCTTATGAAAATGCCCGTTTGAGGCATTTGAAGCAAAATGAAAAAATTCAAAAATACACTTAAAAGCTATTCTGTAATAACGCTCGGTATTGCCATTATGGCAGTGGGGATCTATTTTTTTAAATTTCCCAACAACTTTTCAACCGGCGGCGTCAGCGGCATGTCCACGATCCTCGGTGAGCTTGTGCCGAGTATCTCAAAGGCCGCCTTCGTCAACATTATCAACTATTCCCTGCTTGTTCTCGGTCTGATATTCTTTGGTCGCGGATTTGCGTTCAAGACCGTTTATTCAAGCGTGGTGCTCTCATCACTGATAGCTCTTTTCGAGCACTTCTTCCCCCTTGAAAAGCCTTTGACAGATCAGCCTTTTCTTGAGCTTGTTTGCTCAATTCTGCTGGTAGGCGTGGGAAGTGCCCTGCTTTTCAGCGAGCGGGCAAGCTCGGGCGGAACCGACATCGTTGCAATGATCCTAAAGAAATACACGAAATTGAACATCGGCAAGGCTCTGTTCTGCTCGGACTTCGTTATAGTTCTGGTGTCCTTTGCGGTATTCGGCATTGAAACGGGTATTTTCTCTATGCTCGGTCTGCTCTCAAAGGCGCTGGTGGTGGACAACATCATCGACAGCATCTATCTATCAAAGTGCGTGACCATCGTCACCGACCATCCCGAGCCTATCTGTGAGTATCTGACCCACAACATCAACCGCAGTGCTACTGCAGTCAAGTGCGAGGGCGTATTCACCCACAAGGGAAAGACCATGCTTATTACTGTTCTTACAAGATCGCAGACCGTCGGTCTGAAGGATTTTTGCAAGCAGGTCGACCCCACGGCATTTATTATGATAACAAATTCAAGCGACGTTCTGGGCAAGGGCTTCCGCGAGAACGTAGGTTGACAATTTGATTTCAAAAAACTTTACATAAGGAGATTTTACTATGTGGGAAAACATTTACCCTGAAGACGCAGGCGTGTCATCCAAAAGGATTCTGGACTACGTCAAGTCATTGGAGGACAACCGTCTCAGAACACATGATCTGATCATAGCAAGAGGCGACAAGATCCTCTACGAGAACTATTGGAAGCCATTTAACGCTGATTTCAGGCACAGAATGTATTCCGTATCAAAGAGCTTCGTAACTCTTGCCGTGGGATTTCTTTATACGGACGGCAAGATCGATCTTGACCGTTCTATCTGCGATTATTTTCCCGAATACGTAAATGAAAACACTCACCCCAACCTGAGAGCACAGACCGTGCGTCATATGCTCATGATGAGCACGTCTGTAATCGGAGAGGGTTGGTTCAAAGCAAGAACGGACGACCGAGTAAGACACTATTTTGAGACAAGCAAATGCGACAAACGTATTCCCGGCACCATCTACACCTATGACAGCCCCGGAACCTTCGTCGTGGGCGCGCTGATCGAAAAGCTGGCGGGAATGTCCTTTATAGATTATCTCAAGGAAAAGCTGTTCAGAAAGATTGGTGTTTCCGAGGACATTGACTGTCTTCTCTGCCCCGGCGGCCACGCCTGGTCGGATTCGGCAATTCTTTGCCGTCCCACAGATCTGCTCAAGGTCATGCGATTCACCGCAAACCGCGGTGAATGGAACGACGAACAGCTTATCGACCGCGATTTTATGATGAAGGCTACCACAAAGCAGATCGACAACTGCTACACAGGTCACATAGATTACAACACCCACGGCTACGGATACTACATCTGGATGACACAGGACGGCGGATTTTCCTTTAACGGAATGGGCAGTCAGTTTGCCATTTATGCGCCCGAAAAGGACATGATCTTGATCTACAACGGCGACAACCAGGGCGACTACTGCAAGCTCATGCACAAGAAGATATTCGACAATTTCTTTAATATGATCGTAAAGAATGCCGACGAGGAAATAACCGACGTTGAGGCAGGTCGCGCGGCACTCAAGGAATACAGCGATTCGCTCATCCTTAACGTAGCTCACGGCCAGGTAACAAGTCCTTGGGCGGAAAAGATCAGCGGCAAGAACTTTGATATTCTTCCAAGCAATACAAATATCAGCTCTCTGCGTCTCGATATTTCGGGCGATGAAGGAAAAATGACCTACATAAAGGACGGAAATGAAATGATCCTTCCCTTTGGTATCGGCAAGAATGTGTTTGCGTTCTTCCCCGAGGAGGGTTATTCCGACCGCGTAGGATCTGTGGCGGGCGACAGGCTTTACAAGTGCGCTACGTCCGCGGCTTGGATCGAGCCATACAAGCTCCTCCTTCACTGCCAGATAATCGACACATATTTCGGAAACCTCCAGATGGTTCTTTCCTTTACCGAAGACGGTCGTCTCAGTAGCATAGTCGAAGCACACGCCGAGGACTTCCTCTGGGGCTACAACGGCTTCTTTGCAAGTAAATAATTCAAAAACCGACGGCTCTGCCGTCGGTTTTTGAATGAAAAAATCGGCATCGCCCGCGCTCGATGCCGATTTGATTTTTATTTGATTTTTGCGTTTCTGAAGAGGAACAGTCCAAGGTAATCAACATCGATACCCTTTACATCCTCTGCGAGAAGTGCAGTCTTGTTAAACACTATAGGAACGATCGGCATATCCTCAAGAAGAAGCTCTTCTGCCTTATGGAGGATAGTTGCTCTCTTTTTGAGATTCTTTTCGGCAAACGCTTCGTCGATAAGAGCGTCATATTCTTCGCTGACGTAGCCCGAAAGGTTTACTGCGTCAGTATGTCCCTCGGTCTCGAAGGTCATGTCCTGGCAAGTATAACCCGTTGCGAAGGGTGCCAGGAGGTTGAACGCGGACGTACCCAGAGACTTTACGTCGATTGCAAGAACGTCAAAGGAACCGGACTCGATCATAGCGGAGATTCCGTCTGCCAGGTAATCTCTGCCTGCCTTCCAGGAATCGCGCTTTACGATATTGATCTTAAATCCAAGTTCCTCCCAAGAAGCCTTGACCGCCTCGGCTACCGCCAGGTCCGCCTCGGTGTTGCGGACGGTAATGGAGAACTTCTGTCCCGAAGCCTTAACTCCGGCATCGGAGAGGATCTTCTTTGCCTCCTCGATGTTTGCGCTTGTAGAAATAAGGTCTTTGCCCTTATCTCTGAACTTTGCGTTCTTCTTGTTCGCCTCAAAAACGCCTGTGGGAACAAATCCCGTTGCCGCTTCGGCGTAAACAAGCATTTCGGCGATCGCCTCGCGGTCGATAGCCAAAGAAAGTGCACGGCGGACGTCTGCATTTGCAAACAGCTCGTTATTTACGTTGAAGTAGTATGCGGTGGTCGAAAGCGCATTTGCCAGAGTCGCATCCTTCTTGTAATCCTTGCGGGATTCGAGAGGAATGTTTGCGATAGCATCAAGCGTTCCGTCCTTGTAAGCCGCCAACTGCTCTTCTGCAGTCATTTCAAGGTTGAAATTCAAACGGTAAGGAGTAACCGACTTCTTGATATCGTCCTTTTCTCTGTCGCGGAAGTAGTAAGAGTTGCGCTCGAGAACAAGAGTCTTATCTGGCGTGAACTCGCGGAGGGTGAAGGGACCGCTACACACGATGGTGGCAGAGTCCTTGGCCCAGTCGATACCGGTATCTACCGAGTTCTTCTTCAGAGGAGCCAGGCAGGGGTTGGCAAGGTTCTGCAGGAACGCCTTATAGTCGATAGGCTTATCAAAGTCGATCTGGAGAGTTTCCTCATCGATGGCTATAACGCCGATCTCATCAACCGAGCAGTCGCCGTTCTTTGCGGCGTAAGCGTTCTTGATATCATACAGAAGAACCGCCGCATCGGAGATCGTGGTGGGCTTGAGGATTCTCGTCCAAGCGAAAAGAACGTCCTTTGCGGAAACGGCACTGCCGTCCGTCCACATTGTCTCACGGAGAGTCAGAGTTATTCTGTAAATGCCCTGCTCGTCATCATCCTCGATCTTGTACTTCTTTACAAGGTCGGTCTTCGTCTTTTTCAGCTTGCCGTTATCGTCAAGCGAGAAAAGTGTTGCAAACATCATTCTCGCAAGCTGCATAGTGCTTTCACTGCGATAAGCGTATGCGGGGTCAAGGTCATATACCGGCTCGGCCAGGGTCAGGTTCAGTGTCTGACCAACGTCGTCCGGATCGGATCCGCATCCCGCAAATACGGGCAGCAGCATGAATACGCAAAGTGCAAGGCACAAAAGCTTCTTAAACATGATTTTGGATTTCCTCCCAAGAAAAGAAAAATTGCAATAAATTCGGATTATTGTTAGGTGTATTATACCATTTTTTTCTCATAATATCAATATGTTGAGGAAAGTCTGATTTTTTTCGGAGAAATGCACAATTTACGTTTGAAATAATTGGTTATTTTTTCATTTGTGGACTTAAAAGTTTTCAAAAAGGTAATAATTTCAGGGCTTGTGGGGAGATCAATCATTTTCTGAAGGCTCTTCAATGTAATATATGTCCCTTTCTCAGAATATAATTGAAACAAAAAAGGAAGGAGCGCAAAATGGATATTGAGTACAAAATGTTACCCCCATCAGAAGAACAGTCCGAAGAGCACGATTACAAAGAACAACGAAAGAAAATCAGTCTCTATCTGATACTGACGCTGTCCCTTTCTCTGTTTCTGATCACGTTCTCTTTAGTGGAAACGTCAAAAAATGAAATAGAAATGCTATCCGAGTCAAAGCTCGAAGGTCTTGGAGAAGCGTTTGGAGAAAGGATGCTTTTTTCATTCCTTGGAATCAAGGATTTGCGGTCGCAATCGTCGCAAACCAAGCCTGATGACAGCCCAAAAAAGCCGTCGGGCGGCAACAATTCGGACGTTATTGATGCTGACGTCACCACAGACACCTCGTCGGACGAAATCGAAACAGACCCGCCAAAGGAGTCTGAATACGAGTATCCTTTAATTTCAAGAGATCTGAGCCAATCGGACAAGGGGCTTTACTACATATCTAACGACACGGGGCACAATCCCGACACACAGGCGCTTGCAAGCGCGCCTGCCGCCATTGCACCGTATGATTTTAAGTCAAAAAAGCCTCTTGTGCTTATACTTCACACTCACGGCACCGAGGCCTACACGGCCGAGGGCGCGGACGGCTACAATGACACGGGGAATCTCTGGAGGTCGAATGACACCGAGGAAAACGTGGTGGCAGTCGGTGCTGTCATGGCACAGGTATTGGAGGAAAACGGGATCCCCACCCTGCACTGTCAGGTAATGCACGACAAGGACAGCTACAACGATGCTTACACCTATTCCGCCGCCACCATAAAGAAATATTTGAAGCAATATCCCACAATAAAGTACGTTTTTGACGTTCATCGGGACGCTATAATCTCCTCGGACGGAACTCTTATCAAAGGCGTCACAGAGATCGGCGGCGAGAGCGTCGCGCAGGTAATGTGCGTTGCGGGAAGCGATTTCAAGGGCGCGGATTATCCTCATTGGGAAGCGAATCTAGCCTTTGCGCTAAGGCTCAGAGCGGTTTTAAACGAAAAAGAGCCCACGCTTTGCCGCCCCGTTTATCTTCGGGGTGCGGCGTACAATCTGCAATATACAAACGGCGGGTCACTGCTGCTTGAAATAGGCAGCAGCGGGAACACGTTAAATGAAGCCAAGCGCGCCGCAGTCCACGTTGCCGAGGCGTTGTCGAAAATGATATCCGGAAAATAAAAAAGGGGACTTTCCAAGGAAAGTCCCCTTTTGGGTTTTAATTAAAGGCCACGCTTTACGTAGTGAGTGTGAAGGATATGGTGAGCCTTTTCGCTGTTGGGTGCGCCGAAGTACTCGTCGTAGAGCTTCATGCAGCCTGCGTTATCCTGGCTCTTTCTGATGTCACATTCCTTATCGTCGTTGTACAGAACTGCCGCACGAACTGCACGGAGGTCTGTTGTCATACGAACGGATGCGGGCTGATAGGGCTGACCGCCGCCGTTTACACAGCCGCCGGGACAAGCCATAACCTCGATGAACTGTACGTCAACCTCGCCTGCCTGAACAGCCTTCATGAGCTTCTTGGCATTAGCTGTACCGGAGGTAACGGCAACCTTGATAGTTGTGTCACCGATAGTGTAGGTTGCAAACTTTGTGCCCTCAACGCCACGAACCTCGGGGAACTCAACCAGGTCAAGCTTCTTACCTGCGATAACTTCAGCCGCATAACGGAGAGCAGCCTCCATAACACCGCCGGTAGCACCGAAGATAGCACCGGCGCTGGAGCCGATATCAAAGGGAACGTCGAACTTAGAGTCCTCAAGAGCTCTGAAATCGATACCTGCTACCTGGATCATTCTTGCAAGCTCTCTTGTTGTGATAGCCGCATCTACGTCGGGAACGCCTGCTGCGCTCTGTCCGTCACGTCCTACCTCGAACTTCTTAGCTGTACAAGGAATAGCGGATACAAAATAGATATCCTTAGGATCCCAGCCCATCTTCTCTGCATAGTATGTCTTTGCAACTGCGCCGAACATCTGCTGAGGAGACTTGCAGGTAGAAAGGTTTTCTGTCATTTCAGGGAAGTAATGCTCGCAGAACTTGATCCATCCGGGAGAGCAGGATGTGATCATGGGGAGAGCTCCGCCGTTCTGGAGTCTGCCGATAAGCTCGTTTGCTTCCTCGATGATCGTAAGGTCAGCTGTGAGGTTCATGTCGTAAACGCCGTCGAAGCCGAGCTTCTTCATAGCAGTTACCATCTTGCCCTCGCAGTCTGTGCCGGGCTCGTAACCAAAGCACTCACCGATCTGAGCACGAACGGAAGGAGCTGCGCAGATGAGGACGTGCTTTGCAGGATCTGCGATAGCCGCAAATACCTTATCTGTATCGTCTCTCTCGTGGAGTGCGCCTGTGGGACAAGCAACGATACACTGACCGCAGTTAATGCAGGATGTATCAGCAAGCTTGCCTTCAAAGGCTGTTCCGATATGAGTGTCGAAACCGCGGTCATTTGCGCCGATAACGCCTACGCCCTGAATATGAGCACAAGCAGCTACGCAACGGCGGCAAAGCACGCACTTGGAGTTATCGCGAATGATAGAAACAGAGGAATCATCGATTGCGGACTCTGTCTTAACACCCTGGAAATAGTTCTCGTTTACGCCGTAGTCATTGCAGAGCTTCTGAAGCTCGCAGGTGGTAGAACGAACGCAGGAGAGGCACTCCTTATTATGGTTTGAAAGAAGAAGCTGGAGGTTCAACTTTCTGGATGCGATGATCTTGGGTGTATTTGTAAGAATGGACATACCCTCTGTGCAAGGATATACGCAAGCGGTTACCATACGGTAAGGTCTGCCGCCCTCGGATACCTCAACCAGGCAGAGACGGCAAGCGCCGATCTCGTTGATGTCCTTCAGATAGCAAAGAGTGGGGATGTCAATCTTTGCAGCTCTTGCTGCTTCAAGAACAGTGGAGCCTTTTGCAACGGCATAGTCTACGCCGTTAATTTTAACGTTAATGGTTTCCATTATTTAAGTCTCCTTTCTCAGCCCTTAGAAATTGCGTTGAACTTACAGCCTGCTACGCACGCACCGCACTTCACGCACTTGCTCTGGTCGATAACAAGCGAAGGAAGCTTATGACCGGGAGCGATGTAATCAGTCTTGCTGATAGCATCTGCAGGGCAATTCTTTGCACACATTCCGCAGCCGATACATTTCTCCTGATCGATCTTATACTGGATAAGCTTCTTACATACGCCTGCGGGACACTTCTTATCAACGATATGAGCGATATACTCGTCCTTGAAGTAACGAAGTGTAGAGATAACAGGGTTAGGAGCTGTCTGACCGAGACCGCAGAGAGATGCGCTCTTTATGTAGTTGCAAAGCTCTTCCATACGGTCAAGATCCTCAAGCTCACCGTTACCGGAGATGATCTTGTCAAGAAGCTCGAGAAGGCGTCTTGTACCGACACGGCAGGGTGTGCACTTACCGCAGGACTCATCTACCGTAAAGTCGAGGAAGAAGCGTGCGATATCTACCATGCAGTTATCCTCGTCCATAACGATAAGTCCGCCGGAGCCCATCATGGAGCCGATAGCGATAAGGTTATCGTAGTCGATAGGAGTATCGATCAGGTGTGCGGGGATACATCCGCCGGAAGGTCCGCCTGTCTGAGCAGCCTTGAACTTCTTACCGTTGGGGATACCGCCGCCGATCTCTTCTACGACCTCACGGAGAGTTGTTCCCATAGGAACCTCAACCAGACCTGTGTTTGTGATCTTACCGCCAAGTGCGAATACCTTTGTACCCTTGGACTTCTCGGTGCCCATGGATGCAAACCAGTCGGCACCCTTGAGAATGATCTGGCAGATATTTGCGTAGGTCTCTACGTTATTGAGGATAGTAGGCTTACCGAACAGACCCTTTACTGCAGGGAACGGAGGACGGGGACGAGGCTCGCCGCGGTGTCCTTCGATACTTGTCATAAGAGCCGTTTCCTCACCGCAAACAAACGCACCTGCGCCGAAGCGGAGCTGAATATCAAAGTTAAAGCCTGTGTCAAAGATGTTCTTACCGAGCAGGCCGTATTCTCTTGCCTGCTTGATAGCGATCTCAAGGCGGTTAATAGCGATAGGATACTCTGCTCTTACGTAGATGTAACCTGTGTCTGCACCGATAGCGTAACCGGCGATAGCCATAGCCTCAAGAACCGCGTGGGGGTCACCCTCAAGAACGGAACGGTCCATGAACGCACCGCGGTCACCCTCGTCTGCGTTACAAGCAACGTACTTCTGGCCTGCGGGCTGGTCTGCGGCGAACTGCCACTTAAGACCTGTGGGGAATCCTCCGCCTCCGCGTCCGCGAAGTCCGGAAGCCTTGATCACGTCGATAACCTCCTGGGGGGTCATCTCTGTAAGTACCTTACCCAGAGCCTGGTAACCGTCTGTACCGATATATTCCTCGATATTTTCGGGGTTGATTACACCGCAGTTACGGAGAGCAACACGGTGCTGCTTCTTGTAGAAAGTCGTCTCGGAGAGAGCAAGGAAATCCTTTGCATCGCCGCTCTCCTCAACGTGGAGAAGGCGCTCAACCACACGGCCCTTGATAAAGTGCTCCTGAACGATCTCCTCAACATCCTCGGGCTTAACGTGAGAATAGAATGTTCCCTCGGGATAAACGATAACGATAGGACCGTTTGCGCAAAGTCCGAAGCAACCTGTCTGAACGACCTTAATTTCGTCTGTGAGGTTATTGGCAGCAAGCTGCTTTTCCATTACGTCAATGATCTTGGCGCTTCCGGAAGAGGTACAGCCCGTACCGCCGCAAATAAGTACATGTGAACGAATCATTTGTTTGTCCTCCTTAGTTCAGTCCTTCAACCTTGGTGTATTCGGTAACGACCTTACCGCCCTTGATGTGCTTTTCGAACACCTCACGAGCCTTCTCGGGAGTCATCTTCACATACGTGATCTTCTCTTCTCCCGCGCGCATTACCTCAACGATAGGCTCGAAGCGGCACATGCCGATACAGCCTGTCTGGGATACGGAAACCTCGCCTGCAAGTCCGGACTTCTCAAGCTCTTCAACGAAAGCGCTGAGAACGGGACGGGCACCGGCTGCGATTCCGCACGTTGCCATGCCGACAACGATTCTGGTGTCATTGCTACCTTCGCGAACAGCAATCTTGTTCTTCATACGATCTCTGATCGCGGCAAGCTCTGCCAATGTTTTCATAACTTTTTGTTCCTTTCAAGTTTTAGAATTATTTATTATAATTTAATATAATTCATTGAGGTAGTCCCTCACCCACGCCAAAACCTCGGGGGAAGACAGAGGAACGTCGTCTCCCAGCATCTCCCGCATTTCCGCTGTGGAAAGGGTGATCTCCTTTTCTCCTATCTTGTGGGAGAAATCGAAATCAATATTCTCCGATCCGTGGATCAGAATACATATCGTATCAACAATATCTCCGAGCGGAATAAAGTCAATACTGTTTTTATTAAAGGAAGCAAAGACCCGTGTTCCGTGGTCCTCGTATTCCTTTTCGCTCTTTGATGTTATCTCAAAGCTTCCGCCCGTCATCTCGGCCTCCATTTTAAGAAACGGAAGTCCAAGGCCGACCTTTCGCGTTTTTCGCGTGGTTGTAAAAGGATTTGTCACGTTTGCAAGAAAATCCTTTTCCATACCGCAGCCGTTATCCGTTATGGCAAACGCAAGGGTATCTGCGTCCTCGGTAATTTCTATCTTGACGCAGGTCGCTCTCGCCTTTACGGAGTTTTGCGCAATATCAAGAATATTCAAAGAAAGCTCTTTCATTTTGGGCAAATAAGCCTAAGCAGTTGCTCCCGAACGAAAGCAGAGCTATATGGCTCGTCCTCCAGCATAACGTAATTTTCGGCCTCGCTTATATCCCAGAGATAATGAGCGTCCGAATCAACAAGTATTTTCTTTCCCTCAAGGCCGTATTTTTCGGTGTATTCGGCGATCTTTTCCCGATCTCGCATTTCGATGCAATCAAAGTGCGGTTCCTCGGGCAAGGCGCCCAGAGCTGAGATTATGCCGTTCTCTTCTCTGTCGATGTGGGCCGGGAATGCAACACCGCCGAATTTTTTGACCAGCTTTACCGATTCCTCGATAGAAAGCGTTGACGCATTGAGCAGGAGGTCTTCCTCCTCGCCCAAAAGTTCGTCGTCCTCGCCGTAGATCAGCTGATCTCCGAAAATATCCTTTCGGTTTTTATACAGGATCCTGTATTTTCTGTACTCCTCTTCAAATTCCTCCGCACTTTCAAGGCTTGGGAACAGCGCAACCACGTGCACGTCCTCCGCCGTCGTCATCTCGACCCCTGCCACCGGCACGATACCGTACTTCTTTGCCGCCGCGAAGAATGCACGGCAGTTTTTAACCGTATTGTGGTCGGTCAGCGCCACGATATTCAGACCGTTAAGTGATGCCATACCGGCAATATTCTCGGGAGTCATATCGTTATCGGCGCAGGGTGAGAGGCAGGAGTGAATATGAAGGTCGTAAAAATACTTGTTCATATGTTTTTTGAAAGCTCAACACAGAACTCATAAAGCGGAAGAGTCGTTCTTAGAAGGTTGACCCCCTTGCTTTTTGCCGTGTCGAGGATTTCATCTGTGATCTCACAGTTTTCGCAAATGACGCAGGCAGCAACGTCGGCAAGAGATGCCACCGCTACCACGTTTATGTTTGTCATAATAGTCGCCCAAACACAGCCTGACTCCGCTCTACCCATGACCCAGCTGAGCAGGTCGCCGGCGTAAGCGCCTTCGACCTCCCTCTCGGGGCACGGAAGGCTGAGCGTTTCAAGCCCAAGCTTTTCGGCAAGCTCGCAAACCTTCATAATTTATTCTCCGTCATCTGTTTTGTGTAATTTTTCAAGCTCCTCACGCATAAATACTATACATTCGGAAATATCGGAAGCACCCTTTGCCACGTCCTGAGCAAATGCCGCGCAGGTGGGTGAACCGCAAGAGCCGCAGTCAATGCCGGGCAGCATCTTTTTCAATCTTTCGCTCTCGTTCATGATCTTGATCGCATCGCCAAAGCCACTTCCCAGTGTCACAGGTATGTATTCAAACTCCTGCTTTTCCCGAACGTCCTCGGGCACGTCGTCACCGTCCGGCGCGTGATTGCCCGAAACGGGCAGATATCTGCGCAGGTTACTGATCCTTGCCTTTGCAATATAGGGATTAACTACGGTCATGACACCGCCGACGCAACCGCCGGGGCAAGCGTTAAGCTCAACGAATTCAAGCTCGGGGAACGAGCCGTTATCGATCTCCTCAAGGACTCTTACGACATTCTCGATTCCGTCCGCCGCCAGGTACTTCTCATTGAAGATAGCCGTGGCTTCTCCGCCCGTGCTCGCCCAGCCAAGACCGATCATACCGGTTTTGGAGACGGGAACTTCCCCGATCTCGGGCTTCATAACGCTGAGCAGCTCGAAATAAACATCGGACATGGAGACAACGTAGTCAACGTAGGACTTGTTTTCTCCCGTCTTGTTTTTAACGTAGCTGACCTTCGCGGGACAGGGGGAAATGAAAACGGTAACGATATCGTCATCTTTAAGCTCGGGATGCTTTTTGAGTGCCTGCTCCTTTGCTTCCTTTGCCGCAAGCTCCATGGGAGGCAGCAGGGTCAGCAGTTTATCGGCAAGCAGGGGGTAGCGCAGAGAGAGAAGTCTTGCAACGACCGGACAAGCCGAGGAAATAACGGGCTTTTCGACCCTTTTAATTTCCCGTCTCGTATAGTCGGAGACGATCTCCGCCGCGCGGGCCACCTCGTACACATCGTCGAACCCGTAGTCGAGAAGACCCTTGAGGACGTAATCGATATCCTCAAGATTTGAAAATTGTCCGTAAAGGGAGGGCGCAGGCAAAGCGATCTTGAACTTATCCTTCGGAATATCCGAAAGCTTATCCGAAACAGCTTTTTTTGCGTGATGAGGGCACACTCTTATACACTCACCGCAATCAATACATCTTGCGGGGTCTATAACCGCGCGCTTATTTCTGATCCTGATCGCCTCGGTGGAGCAGTGCTTTAAGCAATGGGTACACCCAAGGCATTTATCGGGGTTAAGCGACACGGAATGTTTGTAACTTCCCATTCTACCACCGCCTTTTATATGTTGACAGTCATTGTGATCTTGGTTCCTTCCCCAAAAACAGAGTCGATTACCATGGTGTCGGTGTTCTTTTTCATATTGGGCAGTCCCATACCTGCGCCAAATCCAAGAGAACGAATGTTCTCGGGGGCTGTTGAAAAGCCCTCCTTCATTGCAAGCTCAACGTCGGGAATACCCGGACCTTTATCCTCAAGAACGATCTCAATCTTTTCGGGGTAGACCGTCACGGTGGCAACACCGCCTCCCGCGTGGATCACCATATTTATTTCTCCTTCGTACATGGCGATGGCAACTCTCCGAACAACGTCGGGGTGGACACCGAGCATACGGAGGTTCTTTTTCGTCTGCACAGAGGCTTCCCCTGCCGACGTAAAGTTATCTCCGTCCACGTCAAAGGTCAATTTCAACAGTTCACTCATAATCAGTCTTCCCTGACGGACAGGTTATTGAGTCCGCTGGAATAAAGCAGTCCGCAAGCCTCGTACATACGCTTCTTCGAGGTCATAACGACGATTCCGCATTCCTCGGCTAAAGCGAGCATATCGGGGGTCGGCTGCTTTGAACGCACGAACACAACACAACGCATATCCATCATCTCGGCAGTTCTGATGACCTGCGAGTTCACAAGTCCCGTGAGCAGGACCGCCTGGTCCTTTACAAAGGCGAGAACGTCGCTCATCATATCCGAACCGCAAGCGGAACAGACCTCGTGCTCCGAATAGTCGCGGCAAGCAACTATCTGAGCATCAAGTATTTCGGCTACCTTTGAAATCTTCATGAGTTTTAAGTACCTTTCAAATTAAGTTATCAGCAGTACTTTGCAAGGATTCCCGCAACGTCCTTTGTGGTAAGACGGCCGTAAACGTCGCCGTTGACCGTAAGTACGGGTGCAAGACCGCAGGCACCGATACATCTTGTAGCTTCAAGAGAGTACTTTCCGTCGGAGCTTGTGCTGCCAACGGGAAGGTTGAGCTGCTTTGAGAACTCCTCGATGATATCGCCCGAACCCTTAACGTAGCAAGCCGTACCCAGGCAGACTGCGATAGCGATCTCGCCATCGGGGTTGAGCTTGAACTGGGAATAGAAGGAAACCGTTCCGTAGATTTCTTCCATAGGGATTCCCGTTTCGTCAGCAATGATCTTCTGCACTTCAACAGGAAGATAGGAATAGATCTCCTGCGCCTCCTGAAGGATAGGCATCAGATTTCCCGCCTCACCGTTATGTTTGGCAATAACGGCGCGGAGCTGATCTTCCTGCTCCTTTGTTCCCTTGAAGGCAACTGTTGTCAATTTCTTTTTCATTCTTTGAAACCTCCGTTTTTATTGTTATTATTTTAACAAGCATGAAAACAAAAATACAACTACGTTGTATCTGCACATACGGTTGATATTATAACATATAATTATCTATATGTCTACACAAATGAACAAAAAACAAAAAAAGTTTACAATTTATTTTCTGTTTTTTCGGGGTCCGACACCTCAGACTCCAAAAAATTCTCTTATTTGTGCTTCGGCTGCGTCAATGCTTCCCTGTATCATTTCGGGTGAGCCGCCGCCCTTTGCGGCGAATTTGACACGCAGAGATGCGGCAATTTCGGTCATGTTGAGGTTTTTACTGCCCGCAACGAAGGTGTACCCTGCCCCATCCGAGCCGCAGAAAACGGCGCACAGTCCGGTGCATTTTTCCATACCCCTGTTCATGATCTCTCTCATATCGTTTCGGTTCAGCTCTTCCTCGAAAAAGCAGATATTTCCGTCAGTTTCGGGGATCTCGGCGGTCTTATACACAATAAGCTCTTGGCGCAGAGCGTACATTTTAAATTTAAGATCGGAGATCTCCTTTTCCATGCGAAAAACCGCGTTTCCAAGGTCGTTTTGCTTGATGGAGAGAGCCCTTGCCGTTTCCGCTATCATGTGATAACGGGCGTTGTAGTCGTCAAGAGCATCAAATCCGCAGAGCATATGTATTCTTATGCCACCCTTGTTCTTTTCGCTGTCAAGAAGCTTTATCACGCCTATCTCACCGGTGCGGTCAACGTGTGGCGCACAGCAGGCGCAGCTGTCATAGCCCTCGATAGTGACAATTCTCACGTTTTCGGTCAGCTCAAGCTTTGAGCGGTATTCCATATGGGGAAGATCTGCGGGATCGGGATAGAAAGCAGTTATTTTGACGTTTTCCGTCACCGCGATATTGCAAAGCCGTTCAACCTCGGCTATCTGCTCGGGGGTAAGGGTGCCGTTATAATCCACGGTTATATCCTCGCTTCCCATATGGAAGCCCACGTTATCGTAGCCAAACAGCTTATGCACGATACCTGACAGAATATGCTCGCCCGAGTGGTTCTGCATACGGCGGAAGCGCTTTTCTCTATCAAGGGCGCAGGGGTACTCCCTACCCGTCTCAAGAGGCGCGTCGGTGTAATGAACAATATCGTCCTTTATCTGAACGTCGATGACGTTTGCGTCACCGATCTTGCCCGTGTCCGCGAGCTGTCCGCCGCCCTCGGGGAAAAAGGCGGTCTTGTCAAGAATCACCGCGTAGCCGTTTTCGTTTTTTTCACAAGAAACGACCTTTGCGGTAAATTCGTACATATGGCTGTCTCTATCATAAAGTTTTTCTGTCATGGTATTCTCGCTTTCGTTTTGTTACCTTTATTTTAACACGGAAGTGTGCCGATTGCAAGAGAAAAATAAAAGCGGCAACCTGAGTTGCCGCTTTTATTTTATTCCGACCAGTCTCCCAGGCGGTCAAGTCCGTCCTTTGAGCCTGAAACAAACAGTATATCGTCCTTTTTGAAAACGTAATCGGGTCTTACACTCTCGCAGAGGCTGTTGCCGTTTTCAATGGCGATGATATTCACCCCGAAACGCCCTCTGAGGTTGCTTTCCTGCACGGTCTTGCCAATGAGCGCATCGGACACCATCAGCTTCGAGATATTCAGCTTTTCACTGAGCTGGATATAGTCAAGGACCGACGTAGCCTCGATACGGTGTGCCAGGCGCACCGCCATGTCGCGCTCGGGATATACCACCTCCGCGCCAAGCTTTTCAAGTATCATTCCGTGCTCGTTACTCATCGCCTTGGCTATTACCTTGGGAATACCAAGGCTTACCAGATTGAGAGTCGTCAATATGGACGTGTCTATATGCTCGCCGATGCAAAGAATGACCATATCGCAGTTTTGTATTCCCGTTTCAAGAAGGGTGTTCTTTTCCAGGTTTTTCACAACAAAAGCGTTTTCGGTGTACTCCCGAAGCTCTCTTATCTTCTCCTCGTCACGGTCCATTACGATAAGGTCCGCGCCAGACGCCGCAAGCTCGGTGGCAAGAGCGTAGCCGAAGCGCCCGATGCCGATGATGCCGTATATCTTCTTTTCCTTTTTACTCTTCTTAAACATATTCTTTTCCTTTCAGTATCGGTCAGCCGACAGCAATATTTCCCTGCGGATAGCTTACACGCTCACCCTTGTTGAAATACCAAAGAGTCGCCACCGTGAGCGGGCCGAGACGACCTATATACATGATTATGACAGACAATATTTTACTGCCTGCAGAAAGCGTTGGGGTGATTCCCGTAGAAAGTCCCACCGTGCCGAAGGCACTGACTATCTCAAACGCCGCATCCTGAAGCAAGAGCTGAGGGTCCATTACAAGCATAAGCACCGTACCCGTCAGAATGATGCAGATACCGAGAAACGCTATAATTGCAGCCTTACGGAAGGCGTCCGAGGGAAGCGAATACTTGAACGCTTTTTCGCTTTTATTGGTGGCCGCAGACTTTATGCCCTGGAAGAGCACGAACAGGCTGGTGGTCTTTACACCGCCGCCCGTAGATCCGGGGGACGCGCCAACGAACATGAAGAACATCATGATGACCAAGCCCGCGTTTGTAATATCCGCCATATTGTAGGTGGAAAATCCTGCGGTTCGGGTAGAAACGCTGATAAAAAACGCATCAAGCCAGGAAACGTTCTCGGTCAGCTTTATAAGCAGAGTTCCTGCCGCCAAAAGACATGCCGTGGTGGACAGCACCACCCTTGTCTGCATCGAGAATTTCTTCCAGGCAAAGCGTTTTTGCGCCACCTCGTGCATCACTAGAAATCCGATACCGCCGAAGATCACCAGCCCGCAAGTAGTAAGGCTCAGCAGGACATTATCGGCATAGGGGATAAGGTTTACGTTACTGTAAAGATCGCCCGACAGCCCCAGGTTATCAAAGCCCGCGTTATTGAAAGACGCGATGGAATGAAAAACGCTGTGTCCCAAGGCTTCAAGGGGTGGATAGTCGCGTGAAAATACTATATAGCTGAGCGCCGTGCCCACAAGCTCAAACGCAAGGCTCATGAGAAACATCAGTCTGAGAAACCTCAATATACCGCTGCCCATGCCAAGGTTTGACGCCTCGCGAATAAGCGTTCTACCCTTGATATCAAGCTTTTTGTGCATGGCTATAATTATTCCCGCACCGACAGCGGCAACGCCGAGACCACCTATCTGGATAAGAACGGCGATGATCGTCTGCCCTACGGCACTGAACGCCATGCCCGTGTCCACCACCACAAGTCCTGTTACGCAAACGGCGCTTGCGGAGGTGTAAAGCGCGTCTATATAGCTCAGCTCAACGCCCTCTCGGAGACTGAACGGAAGCATCAGAAGCAGAGAGCCAAGCAAGATAACAGATACAAATCCTACCGCGATTATCCTGGCGGGGGATTGATTTTTCAGAAAATTAGACATATCCGTTTTCCTTTCGGAATTTCCTTTCAACGCTTGTCAAGAGGTACGTACTCGCCAATCTCTTTTACGTTGATATACGCAGGTCGGATGATCTTGCCCGCGTTCTGGATCTCCTCGATTCGATGCGCACTCCAGCCCGCGATCCTCGCGACGGCGAAAATCGGGGTGTAAAGCTCGTAAGGGAGATCCAGCATCTTATATACCATGCCCGAATAGAAGTCCACGTTTGCGCTGACACCCTTATACATTCTGCGCTTTCTTGCAATGATCTGCGGAGCCAGGCGTTCAACCGCTTCGTACAAGCGGTAATCTGTGTCAAGCCCCTTCTCCTCGGAAAGCTTCTTGGCATACGCGCGCAAAATGTCGGCGCGGGGGTCGGAAAGAGAGTAGACCGCGTGTCCCATACCGTAAATAAGTCCCTTTTTATCAAAGGCTTCCTTATCAAGCAGGCGTTCAAGGTAATTTTCGATGGCCTTTTCGTCGGCAGTGTCAATATTTGCCTTCATGTCGTCGAACATCTGCACCACCTTGATATTCGCGCCGCCGTGGCGAGGTCCTTTCAGGGAACCGAGGGCCGCAGAGACCGCCGCGTAGGTATCCGTTCCCGACGATGTCACAACGTGAGTGGTAAATGTCGAGTTATTACCGCCGCCGTGCTCTGCGTGGAGGACCAGGGCAAGGTCGAGAAGCTGAGCCTCAAGAGAGGTGAACTGTCCGTCCTCGCGGAGGATATAAAGCAGGTTTTCAGCCGTGTTATATTCGGGCTTCGGGAAGTGAATAAACAGGCTGTTATTGTTATGATAATGCTGGAAAGAATGGTATGCGTAGACCGATATCAAGGGGAACTGCGCGATCAGCTGCAGGCACTGACGCAAGACGTTGGGGACAGAAATATCGTCGGGGTTCTCGTCGTAAGCATAGAGTGCAAGAACACAGCGGGAGAGAATATTCATCATATCCTTGCCGGGCGCCTTCAGTATCATATCGCGGGCAAAGGACGGCGGCAGAGAGCGGTAAGCCCCAAGCTGCGTACAAAATTCCTCAAGCTCGGTCTTGGTAGGGAGCTTTGAAAAAAGGAGAAGATAGATCGCCTCTTCAAATCCGGAGCGCCCCTCGCTCGTAAAGCCTGCAACAAGGTCGCGCACGTTTATTCCTCTGTAATAAAGCTCGCCCTGAATGGGGGTAAGGCTTCCGTCCTCCTCTCGCTTCATGGAGTTGATGCAGGAGACCTCGGTCAGACCCGCCACAACGCCCGTGCCGTCTACGTCACGGAGACCTTTTTTTACGTTGTGCTTTGGGTAAAGCTCTGCCGTTATTTTGTTGTTTTCGCAGGACTTCTCTGCCAGCTTTTCAATGTAAGGGGTGATCTCGGAATAGTTCATCTATCATTTCCTTTCGTTGTTATTTTCAAGTACATTGTACCACATGAATGCCGTAAAATATCAAGCAATTTGTCGCTTTTCTTATCAAAAAGTCCACCTGACACGGAATCAGGTGGACTTTTTTTACTCGTCCTGAGCTTCGTTTTCTTCCTCTTTTTTCAGCGTTACCGTCGCCTCCTCTATCAGGTGAGCGGCGACACCGGTGATTTTGATGATTATATTGTCAAGCTCGACCGTGATCTCCTCGTTTCCGTCCTCGGGAATATATCCCATGGCACCAAACGCGAGACCCGTTATTGTATCCGTATCCTCGGTATTAAGTTCAACACCCGTTTCCTCGGTGAAATCAACAAGCTGAACGTTGCCGTGCAGACGCCATTCGTTCTCGCCGATCTTTTCGATGCAGGGCTCGTCTGCCTTGCTCTCCTCGGGCTCGGCTTCAAGCTCTCCTACCAGCTGCTCCACCAGGTCAAACAGCGTTACGATACCTTCCATTCCGCCGTACTCGTCAAGGACTACCGCCATGGAATTACGGGTCGCCTTCATGTTCTTAAAGAGCACGTCCGCCTTGAGGTTTTCGGGCACGAAATACGGCTCCGCGACCGCTTCCCGCATGACGTTTTCTCTCGACCTATCCTCCAGTCGGAAATAATCCTTTGCGTTAAGGATACCGACGATGTTATCGGATGATCCGTCGGCCACGGGATATTTAGTATGGCGGGTCTTATGTATCTCCTCCGCCCAGGCATTATCGTCATCGTCAAGATTGAGCACCGAAACGTCGGTCCTGTGGATAGCCACATCCCCCGCGGTGATATCGTTGAATTCGAACACGTTCTGGATAAATTCCTTTTCCTGGTGGTCGATGGTTCCCTTTTCGCTTCCTGCGTCGACCATCATTCGGATACTGTCCTCGCTCACGTCCTCCTCGTCCTCTTTGGGGTCGATACCGCAAATTCTGAGAACCAGGTTGGTGGACACGGACAAGAACCAGACCACGGGTCTGAAGACCACCGAGATAAAGCTTACGATACCCGAGATCGCCATGGCGACGCTCTCGGATCTCTTCATTGCAAGTCTCTTGGGCACGAGCTCGCCGAATACCAGCGTGAAATATGACAGGATAAGGGTAATAACAACTACCGAGAGCGCGTCAAGCGTACCCTTATAGGAAGCGGGCACACCGAGGCCGATGAGCCACTCCACCAGGGGCTCGGAAAAGTTGTCTGCCGCAAACGCCGAGCCGAGAAATCCCGACAGGGTGATGGCGACCTGTATAGTCGCAAGAAATTTTGCGGAGTCGCGGGTAAGGCGGTAGAGTCTTTTGGCTCTTTTGCTCCCCTTCTCTGCAAGCTGTTCAAGCTTCGTTTCATTCATAGAAAGCACCGCTATCTCCGCGCAGGCAAAAACAGCGTTAAGCGCGATCAAAACAATTTGTAATAATAATAGGAATCCTATGGGAGAATCCATGATGATGAAATCCTTTCTGAATTTAAGATAATCTGATTTTTATATTGCTCACTTTGGGTGTATACACTACTCCATTTGACAATACAAGATCGAATTATCTCGATCAGGATCACTATTACTGTCGCCTTCGTTCATGATACTCGATCAATCCTCCTTTTTTGCATATTTTACTTATTATACACTACGTTCCGTATTCTTGTCAAGAGATTTGGCCAAAATAAGGCAACGGCAGGTCTCTTTGCCATCATTTCGTTATCTACTTTACATTGGCTTTACGGAAGAGGCTGAAAAAGTAACCGTTTGCTTCCGTTTTTTATACGCTTTGTTTATATTGAGTTAACATTTTTCGTATATATTTGTATCAACATTTTTAAACTTGGAGGAAAAAATTGACACCTTACAATCAAAAAATTGAAGAAGTTTTACACAGTCTTGAAGTAAACGAGCAAAAGGGATTGACCGCCGACGCAATTAAAGCACGGCAGGAAAAATTCGGTCCCAATAAGTTAAAGGAAAAGAAAAAGAAGACGCTTTTGGCACGCTTTATCGACCAGTTCAAGGACGTAATGATCCTTATCCTCATCGCGGCGGCGATCGTTTCCTTTACCGTTATCTGCGTTGAGAAAAACTGGGGTGAGCTTTTTGAGCCTGCTCTCATTCTGCTCATCGTTATCCTGAACGCCGTAATGGGCGTCTACCAGGAAGGCAAGGCAGAAAAGGCCCTTGACGCGCTGAAAAATATGTCCGCGCCTCACGCGAGAGTCATCAGAGACGGTCGCGAGACCGTGATCGACGCGTCCGAGCTTGTTCCCGGCGACATAATCAAGCTTGAAGCAGGCGATTTTATTCCCGCAGACGCAAGGCTCATCCGTTCCGCAGGGCTTAAATCCGAGGAGTCGGCGCTGACCGGCGAATCCGTCCCCTCCGAAAAGGATGCCTTGGCAGAGGTTGAGGAAAACGCGCCCTTGGGCGACAGGCACAACATGGTATATTCGGGCTGTTCTGTGACCTACGGCACGGGTGTTGCCGTCGTTACCGCCATCGGAATGGACACGGAAATGGGCAAGATCGCAAATCTGCTCGACAGCGAGGACGAGGGTCAGACCCCTCTCCAGCAGAAGCTGGCTCAGCTGGGAAAGACTCTTGGAATCATGGCTCTGGCAGCCTGCGGAGTTATCTTCGTCGTGGGTCTGCTAAACAAGATCCCCGTTCTCCATATCTTCATGACCTCGGTATCCTTGGCGGTTTCCGCTATTCCCGAGGGTCTGCCTGCTATCGTTACCATCGTTCTTTCCATCGGCGTTCAGCGCATGGTTAAGAAAAACGCCCTCATCCGCAAGCTCCCCGCCGTTGAGACTCTGGGCGGTGCTTCGGTCATTTGCTCGGACAAGACCGGTACGCTCACCCAGAACCGCATGACCTTAGTAAAGGCGTATGCGGACGGTGAGAGCGATACCGAAAGCATCGGAAAAGACAACTCCGAGCAGATAAGAAAGCTTCTCATGTACGGAACTCTCTGCTGTGACGGCTCGGTCATCGTAAAAGAGGACGGCGAGCAGCACATCGGTGACCCCACAGAAACTGCCATCGTTCTTGCTGCTTACAAGAACGGCATGACCAAGGAGGAGCTTAACGAAAAATATCCCCGTTTGGCGGAGATCCCCTTCGATTCGGACAGAAAGCTCATGTCCACCGTCAACAAAATCGATGGCAAGAATATCGTTATCGTTAAGGGCGCCTTTGACATGATGGCTACCCGCTGTGTTGCGGGCGATATCGAAGCAGGTCGCAAATTCACAGATTCCATGAGCGAGAACGCTCTCCGCGTGCTTGCAGTGGCATACAAGGAGATCGACACGGTCCCCGAGACCCCCACCTCCGAGGAGCTTGAAAACGGACTGACCTTCCTCGGTCTCGTGGGCATGATCGACCCGCCCAGACCCGAGGCCAAGGACGCGGTTGCAATCTGCCGCCGCGCCGGAATCAAGCCCGTTATGATTACGGGCGACCACGTTGTAACGGCATCCGCCATTGCGAGAGAGCTTGGCATACTCTGCGACGGCGACCGTGCAATTACGGGCGCGGAGCTTGACGCCATGACGGACGAGGAGCTTGACGCTCAGGTCGAAAGCATCTCGGTCTACGCGAGAGTTTCACCCGAAAACAAGATCCGAATCGTCAAGGCTTGGCAGAAAAAGAACCAGGTGGTTTCAATGACGGGTGACGGTGTAAACGACGCTCCCGCTCTCAAAGCCGCCGACATCGGCTGTGCCATGGGTATCACGGGTACGGACGTTGCAAAGGGGGCTTCCGACATGACTCTTACCGATGACAATTTCGCCACTATCGTCGACGCCGTTGAGGAGGGACGCGGAATCTACGCAAACATTAAGAAGGTCGTGGGATTCCTGCTCAGCACCAACATCGGCGAGGTCCTCACCGTATTCTTTGCCATGCTCATGTGGCACACCTCTCCCCTGCTCTCAATGCAGCTCCTTTGGATCAACCTTGTGACCGACTCTCTGCCCGCTATTGCCCTTGGCATGGAGGCTGTTGAGAAGGACGTAATGGACAGAAAGCCCAAGCCCAAGTCCGAAGGAATTTTCGCAGGCGGTCTTGGTGTACGCGTTGCTGTCCAGGGCGTTATGTTCGCACTTCTGACCCTTGTTGCTTTCTGGGTAGGTACGGGACTTAATTTCACCGATCTGTTCAACGGGGTTATGCTCGACGAGGCTCACGAATGGAATCTCGTCGGCGGTCAGACCCTTGCGTTTATGGTCCTTGCTCTCTGCCAGATAGTTCAGGCCTACAACATGAGAAGCGAGCATTCCATCTTCAAGATCGGTCCTTTCACAAACAAGACTCTGAACCTTGCCGCACTTGCTTCTACCGCACTTATGGCGTTCGTTCTGTTCGTTCCCGGTGTTCAGAGCATTTTTAATCTTCGCTACCTCACGTGGCAGCAGTACCTGGTCGGCGTCGGGCTGATCTTCGTCCCGCTGTTTGTAATGGAATTTGCAAAACTGACAGGCTTCATCAGACACCGCAAATAACGCAAAAACCCCCGCAACGGCCGTTGCGGGGGTCGATTTTTCAAGCGCTCTCACAAATTTAAGTTGACATATTCTACTGCGCAATGTATTCAAAAGTACCACGGGAATGACCCCGGGTGAATACAGAATAAGATAAAAAAACAGAGCCTCACGGCTCTGTTTTTTATCTTATTTGTTATCAAACTGCATTGAAAGCTGAGTTGATCTTTCCTTCTTGTGGCGCTCAAGGAGAGCGTTGATGCGGTTATAGGGAGCGAGCAGTCCGCTGATGCTCTCGTCGTGGTTAAGAGTGTCGATAATGTAAGAAACGTACTTACACATATTGACCTCAGCATACCAGGGTCTTGCAAGAAGTTCGGGGGTACGGTAGACCAAGTTTGTAGTAAAGATCTTATTGAAAAGACCATCCTCATACGCCTTATCGAATTTGTCAAGACCTGCTGTGAACAGACCAAACGTCTCAAACACGAAGATCCTCTTTGCACCCTTTTCCTTGATCTTCATGGCAACATCGATGATAGACTCGCCCGATGCGATCATGTCATCAATGATGATAACGTCCTTGCCGGAAACGTCGTTGCCAAGGTACTCGTGAGCCTCGATGGGGTTTCTGCCGTCGACGACGATAGAATAGTTTCGGCGCTTGTAGAACATACCGATATCAAGACCGAGGACAGAAGAATAGTACATACAACGACCCATCGCGCCCTCGTCGGGAGAAATGATAAGGAGATCTTCTTTATCCAGAGAAATGTCGGGGACCTGCTTCACAAGAGCCTTGATCATCTGGTAGGTGGGGTGGATATTCTCAAATCCGCACAGAGGGATAGCGTTCTGAACTCTGGGGTCGTGAGCGTCGAAGGTAAGAATGTTTGTTACGCCCATAGCCTCAAGATCCTGAAGTGCTGTTGCGCAGTCAAGGGATTCTCTGCCCGATCTCTTGTGCTGTCTGCCCTCGTAAAGCATGGGCATGATAAGAGAAACACGTCTTGCTTTACCTGCGATAGCGCCCAGAATACGCTTGATATCACAGAAATGATCGTCGGGACTCATAGGTACGGTCTGACCGTACATCTTGTAAGTCACGCCGTAGTTAAAAGGATCGCAGATGATATAAACGTCATGGCCTCTCAGGGATTTTGTTATAACGCCCTTAGCCTCGCCCGAGCCAAATCTGGGGCAGTTTACATCAACGAGGAAGGAAGCATCATCGCTTCTGCCGTGGTTTCTCCAATCCTTAAGATACGAGTCAACCTGAGCGGCAAACTGCTCGCAGCCCTTCATACCGATGACACTAAGTTCTCCGTAAAGTGATTCCTTCATAAGTCCCTCCGAAAAGATATTTTATTTTACGACATTATTATATCATAAACGACGCACTTTTTTCAACAGAATTTTTTAATTTTTCGGTACATTTTTATTTTTCGTTGAATTGCATAATTAACGTAAATATTTTTTAATTAAATTGGATAAATTAAGGTTTTTCCTCGTAAGATCAGCCGATGATCTGGCCGTCTGCGTTGAAAAGTGGCAGCTTTTCAAGATAAATGATGTCTTTTCTGTTCTGAGCGTCGCCCTCGGCCAAAATCGTCATCTTGCCGACCACCTCGCCACCCGTTGCCTGAGCCAGTTTTTCGAGAGCAACGAGAGATTCGCCCGTGGAAATAACGTCGTCAACGATGAGTATCCGCTTCCCTTTCATCATTTCCGCCTCGGCGGTATCAAGGTAGAGCTTCTGCTCGCCTGCGGTGGTGATAGAGTTTACGGTAACCTCAAAAACGCCCGTCATGTAGGCTTTTTTCTTCTTTCTTGCGGTCACGTAACGACTGTCGCCATTCTGGCGCGCCATTTCGTGTGCCAGCGGGATTCCCTTTGCCTCGGCAGTCAGTATGTAGTCGTATTCGGGAGCCTTTTCAAGAAGCTTCGCAGCGCAAGCGGCAGACAATTCCGCGTCTCCTACTATAACGAAGCCTGCGATATAGAGTGTGTCGGTCACGGGGCAGATGGGCAGGTCGCGCTCAAGTCCCGCTACATTCAGATGATAATATTTCATGTTTTCTCCTTTGGCTTTTGCCGATTTTTATTATTTACAGTCTTATTATAATATATTTGGTCGGGTATGTCAATCGGATTTTTCCGCGTTTGGGAAATTTTGAGGCTCTTGATTCGTTCACAAACATGTGGTATAATGTGTCAATATGGTAAGGAAGTGATACAACATGAGCATCATAAAAAACGAAATACCCATATTGGAGTTTGACACCGAGAAAACGGCGGTCATCAATCCCGGGCACAATGAATTGGGGCTTAAACTGCCGAAAAAGTGCGTTTTTGCCTTTTTGGGAGATTATATAGACGAATTTGCGGGCAGAACGGAAACCGTAAAGGTATCCGAGTTTCTCAGCGCAACGAAGCTTTACCCGATTTACATAACGAAATATAAAGGTGAAGAAATCGTGCTTTGCCAAGCTCCCGTAGGCGCGGCGGCATCGGCACAGATACTTGATTGGCTTATCGGCTACGGCGTGCGTGAGATAATTTCCGCAGGCTCCTGCGGTGCTCTTGAAATGTTCCCCGAAGGCACGTTTCTTGTACCAAGCAAGGCTCTGCGTGATGAGGGCACGTCCTATCACTACGCGCCGCCTTCACGCTTTATGGAGATCAGCGAGAAAGCTCGCCGAGCAGTCAAAGAAACGGTGCTCGAACACGGGATGAAATATCAAGAGGTAATCACCTGGTCAACAGACGGATTTTACCGAGAAACCAAGGAAAAGGTTGCTTATCGCAAGAGCGAGGGATGTTCCGTCGTTGAAATGGAGTGTTCGGCGCTTGCCGCCGTTTCCGCTTTCCGCGGTGCAACCTTCGGAATGATCCTGTACACAGCCGACAGTCTTGCCGACGCAGACAAGTACGATCAGCGTAATTGGGGTGGCAACGCATACGAATATGCGCTGACGCTTTGTCTCGATGCGGTTATAAAACTATAAGGAGATAGGTATGTCTAGAACAGAAGAAGTGGAACTTACAAATATGTGTATGATCTGCGACGGAAAAGGAAACGTACTCGTGCAGAACAAGGTCAATCATCCCACCTGGCACGGTTGGAATTTCCCCGGCGGTCACGTTGAAGCGGGTGAATACGTTACGCCCTCCGTTATCCGTGAGATGCAGGAAGAAACAGGTCTGACAATCGAAAAACCGAGACTTTGCGGCATCAAGGAGTTTCACAAATCAAAGGACGGAAAACGGTACATCGTGTTCCTTTATACAGCAGAGCAATTTTGGGGTGAGCTGAAAGCATCACGCGAGGGTGAAATATTTTGGTATCCTCTTTCGGAGCTTGCAAAATCCGACAAGTTGATTGACGGGTTCGGAGAAATGCTAACAGTTTTTACAGACAGCAACATCAACGAGGTCTATTACGAGAGAACCGCCGATGATTTTAAGACGATTTATTGTTGATTATGAGGTAAATCATGGGAGATTTTATTTTGATACGTCCGACGAGCGAGTACGCAAGTCAGATCAAAGAATACAGACAAGAATTTTTGGACGCAGGCGACTCTATGGACGGTTGCGGACCTTTGCGCCGATATGATGATCCCGAAGAATACATAAAGATATGCAAAGAATACGAGGATCCAAAAAAAGTCCCTTCTAACCTTGTCCCCGCAACGCAATTCCTTTTCATTCGCAGACTCGATAACAAGCTTGTGGGAATGATACAAGTAAGGCATTGTTTCAACGAGTATCTCGAAAAATACGCAGGTCACATTGGCTATTCCGTAAGACCGAGCGAAAGGCGCCGTGGATATGCAAAGGAAATGCTGAAGGCGGCACTTCCATTTTGCCGTGAGATCGGACTTGACCGTGTGCTGGTAAGCTGCATTGACGGAAATATCGGAAGCGAAAAGACTATTCTTGCAAACGGCGGCGTTTATGAATCCACAGTACACGAACCAAAAGAAGACATAGATCTGAAAAGGTTTTGGATAAAATTATAAGTTTAAAGGGAGAAAAAATGACAGCAAAAGAGCTTTGGAATGAATTTATTGCAAAAACAGGCCCCTCCGATTGTGAATACGATGCCTGGGCTTTCGGCGTTGACGCTGATATTTTAGCACAGCTTGTGGTAAACGGCGAAAAGACCGCCACAGCCTCGGCATTTCCCCTTTACGAGATAGACGGAGATCCCCTGCCAAAAGTTGGCGAATACAGCGTTATTCTCGACTCGTGTGACAACGCCGTTTGCATTGTGAAAACAGGAAAAGTCACCATCGTTCCTTTCAACGAGGTGACAGCAGAGCACGCATACAAGGAGGGTGAAGGAGACAAATCCCTCGACTATTGGCGGGACGTGCACCAAAAGGTCTTCACTAAATGGATGGACGAGGAAGGGCTGAAATTCACCGACGACATGGATGTTGTCTTCGAGGAATTTACAGTTGTTTATAAAGCTTAAAATCAAAATCTGTGATGAAAAACAAAAAGAGCAAAGCCGTAGCTTCGCTCTTTTTTCACGTCCATTGAAAACCGAATAAGGAGATATGAGTAAAGAAACTCAAGTAAATCATTGCAATCAAGCTCGAACCTGAAAAATAGTTCAAGCCCTCGGGCTATTAGTATCAATCAGCTAAATACATTACTGCACTTACACC
>JAZODH010000054.1:0-2460 GCA_045596925.1 Eubacteriales bacterium | reverse complement strand
CATAACGCCCTGGATCGAGGACTGGCGGAAGTTATCCGAGCCTGCCTTCATGGTCAGGCGGTAAACGCCAACCACCTTGGGCTGTTTTGCGATTATCTGATCGGCGATAAAATCCTTTCTTGTGCCGTTTGCCGCAACGATAGCGGAAATAATGTTCTGGGGAACGTCGTTGTAGTTGGCAAGGAGCTGTTTTGTGTCCTTGGGCAGGCAATAACCGCCGTAGCCGAAGGAGGGATTGTTGTAATGAGAGCCGATTCTGGGATCAAGCCCCACGCCCTCGATTATTGACTTCGTATCAAGTCCGCGCACTGCCGCATAGGTGTCAAGCTCGTTGAAAAAGGACACGCGGAGCGCAAGATATGTGTTTGCGAAAAGCTTTACGGCCTCTGCCTCGGTGGGATTCATATAGCGAACCTCGATATTTTCCTTGAGCGCACCCTCGCACAAAAGCCCCGCAAAGGTCTCGGCCGCCTTTTCGAGGCGCTTGTTGCGGACGGGTACACCTACGATAATGCGGCTGGGGTACAAATTGTCGTAAAGTGCCCTGCCCTCCCGCAAAAATTCGGGGCTGAACAGAATATTGTCACAGCAATAGTCCGCCCGTACCTTTTCGGTAAATCCTACGGGCACGGTGGATTTGATTATCATGACCGCATCGGGGTTGACCTCAATGACCTGCTCAATAACGGCTTCTACCGACGAGGTGTCAAAATAATTCTTTGAGGGGTCGTAATTCGTGGGGGTCGAGATGATGACCAGCTCCGCATCGCGGTAAGCGGAGGTGCCGTCGACGGTGGCGGTCAGGTTCAGGGTTTTTGTCGCCAGATATTCCTCGATTTCACGGTCTGCGATAGGGGACTTTTTTGCGTTGATCATCTCCACCTTTTCGGGGATAATGTCAACGGCTGTAACTTCGTTGTCCTGCGCCAGCAGAACAGCCATGGAAAGACCGACATAGCCGGTTCCTGCGACTGCTATTTTCATTTGCATTTACTCTCCTTTTGTTTTCTTTTTTTGAGTATTGCATCATCAGTCCCTACGAGTGTTTCTCCATGGCAACTTTCGTATGCGTAAAAAATTTTTATTTAACGGAAATACATCCAATTTCGTATTATATCACAAAAATGCGCAAATTGCAACACTTGCCGTGTTTTGTCATTTATCGCCCTTACTCTCACGGACAGCCCGCTTCCAGCAGGAGTGACACATGGCGATATAGGAATCGTTTCCGCCTATAAGTATCTGACCGCCATCGGTCAGCACCTTTCCCTGCCCGTCAATACGTGCATTGACAATAGCCTTTTTGCCGCAGGCGCAGATAGTCTTGATCTCGGTTATGGAATCGGCAACCTCGAAAAGCCGTCGGCTCCCCTCAAACAGGTGCGTCAAAAAGTCTGTGCGAAGCCCGAAGCAAAGTACGGGCACGTCGTGCTCATCAACTATGCGCCGAAGTTGGTCGACCTGAGCAGGCGTGAGAAACTGACACTCGTCCGCTATCACGGCGTCGATTCCCCGGCGGGATTCGAACTCGGCCAAAAGATCGGTATCGGGCAATGCCACAAAGCACTCTGCTTCAAGCCCGATGCGGGAACGGACAACGCCGACGCCGTCACGGTCGTCAATAGAGGGCTTTATAAGCCACACTCCCATTCCCCGTTCCTCGTAATTGAATTTTGTTATCAGTGCGTTAGCCGTTTTCGACGACCCCATGGCACCGTACTTAAAATATAGCTTCGCCATTCTACGTCCTCCCGCAAATCAACGGTTCCTTTAAGGATAAGTATAACACATTTTCAAAACAAAGGCAAGTAAATTTCAAAAACAGGGTATTGCAAAAGCGATTTTTTTGTTATATAATATAATCGTATAGTATCGACAAAATTTTGCAAGGAGGTTTTCAGCAGCCATGCCCAAATACGAAAAGCTTTCCGAGGCTACTTCCGAGGCCATTAGGCTCGCCCGCGAAACGGGGGAATACACCGACGTGTCCTTCCCTGACAGTCTGGTGGTGCGCCGTCACAACCTGTCAAAGGATGCGGCCACCGTCTGGCGCCCTACCTTCGTGCACGATATCGACAAAATAATCCATTGTCCTTTTTACAACAGATATACCGACAAGACGCAGGTCTTTTCTCTTTACAAAAACGACGACATCACCCGCCGCAGCCTTCATGTCCAGCTTGTTTCCCGCATCTCGCGCACCATCGGTGCGGCGCTTCATCTAAATCTCGATCTGATCGAGGCCATAGCTCTCGGTCACGACATGGGTCACCCGCCATTTGCACACACGGGTGAAGCTTATCTGGACGAGCTTTATTTTGCTCACACGGGGCGCCGCTTCTTCCACAACGTACATTCCGTCCGCGTGCTTGACGGAATCTATCCCTACAACATCAGCCTGCAGACCCTCGACGGCATCCTGACCCACAACGGCGAGCTTCTATGCGAGGAATATCACCC
>JAZODH010000053.1:0-4273 GCA_045596925.1 Eubacteriales bacterium | reverse complement strand
CGAGAAGGTAAGTGTCACGCTTAATACTGCCGATATTGACGTTAAGGTGCCCTCGGGATGTACTTACTCATTCGAAAATAAGACCTTTGAGGTCGCTTGCATAGTTGCAAGCGGAAACTCAAAGAGGGTTACGGCGGATATGTTCAGACTGTCCCTCGATGCTACCACTCTGACCCCCGGTACGCCCACGTCTGCTACGGTAAGGGTGGCTTTGGCGGGTGAGACCAATTTCACGCTGTTCCCCGTGGGCATGACCACCGCACAGATATTGGTGAGCACGGTAGAATAAAATGACGAAAATTCTCTTAAATAACATAAAGATTCCCTTTGAGGCCGATGATTCCGAGATTTTCGAGACGGCTCGGAGGCGTATTGCGAAGGCGGGGCTGGACAGCTCCGACTTCGCATTCCGTCTTTATAAAAGGTCTATAGATGCGAGAAAAAACGATGCGATTCTGTTCGTTTGTTCAGTGCTCTGCGAGAGTGAGAACGACTTGACGCTGTCCTGCGAAGCATTGAAAAAGCTGGACGGCACGCTTCTCCCCGAAGCCAGGGTCACAACCGAACAGGGAAGCGAAAGACTGGACGCCAGACCCGTGGTGGTAGGACTTGGTCCTGCGGGAATGTTCTGCGCTCTGCTTCTGGCGGAGAACGGCTATGCTCCGATAGTTATCGAGCGCGGTCGGGACGTGGACGAAAGAACGGCGGTGGTAGAGCGATTTTACCGAGAGGGCGTTCTCGACCCCGATTCAAATATCCAATTTGGCGCCGGCGGAGCGGGGACCTTTTCCGACGGAAAGCTGACCACCCGCGTAAATGATCCCGCTTGCTCCTTCATCCTTAAAAAAATGCACGAAATGGGCGCACCCAAGGAGATACTTTACCGCGCAAAGCCCCACGTGGGAACGGATATCCTCCGTGACGTGGTAAAAAACTTTGCGTCAAAAATAACCGAGCTGGGCGGCGAGATAAGATACAACACACGTCTTGATTCGATTGAAAACGGCAAGGCGAAGACGAGCGCGGGAGAGATCGACTTCGGAGCACTCGTTCTTGCGGTAGGTCATAGCGCAAGAGATACCTATAAAATGCTTCTGGCAAAGAACTTCACCGTTGAACCCAAGCAGTTCTCGGTGGGACTCCGCATAGAGCATCTGCAGTCGGATATCGACCGCGGACTTTTCGGCAAAAACGCGGGTAATCCCAAGCTGGGCAAGGGTGAATACACGCTCTCCGACACCAAAGGGCAGAGGGGAGTTTATACCTTCTGTATGTGCCCCGGCGGCGAGGTGGTCGGCGCGGCAAGTGAAGAAGGCGGAGTCGTTGTAAACGGTATGAGCCGATTTGCTCGCGACGGCAGAAATGCAAACTCCGCCGTGGCGGTCTCGGTATTCTGCTCGGACTACGGAAACACCGCTATGGGTGCAATAGAGTACCAGAGAAATCTTGAGCGCGCGGCGTTTGTAGCAGGCGGCTCGGATTACAGCGCACCTATGCAGACCGTGGGCGACTTTTTCGCGGGGAAGGCGGAAAAAGAGCCGTCGAGAATAATCCCCACTTATATGGAAAGCGGAAAATGCCGTGTGGCAAGACTTGACGCACTTTTGCCGCAGTATATCACAAGCGAGCTTCGCCGCGGACTTAACGTCTTTGACAAAAAGATCTCCGGATTTGCCGCACCCGATGCGGTGCTCACCGGCGTTGAAACGAGAACTTCTGCACCCGTGCGGATATTGCGCGGAGACGACCTTTGTGCCATCGGACACGACAGGGTATACCCCTGCGGTGAGGGCGCGGGATACGCGGGCGGCATCACCAGCGCCGCACTTGACGGCATTCGCTGTGCGCTGGCAATTATGAAAAGATTTGCCCCATACGAGGGTTAAATTGGAGCAAATATGATAACAAAAGCAAAAGTGGTCTCCGTGTACGGAGACCTGGCCACCGTGGTGGCAAAACGCACCTCTGCCTGTGAGGGCTGTCACAAGAGCGCCGAGGGGTGTTCCGTTTGTTCTCTGATGGGTGAGGGTGCGGAAATTACTGCCAAGGCCGAAAACCGTGTAGGCGCTCGTGTGGGCGACACGGTGGAAATTGAAAGCGAAAGCAAAAAGGTTCTTTTTTACGGAGCGGCGGTCTTCCTTTTCCCGCTTGTTTTGATGCTTGCGGGGTACTGGATAACCTCTTGCTTCACTACGTCTGAGATCTGGCGCTGCACGATGGCGGCAGTAGCGGTTGTGCTGTCCTTTTGTATCGTTTGGTGCTACTCGAGATCGGTAGGCAAGAGAAGGACTGATATTAAGATAGTCGGAATTTTAAGCGAAGAATGATTGCACTTGCCCGTGCAGATGACGGACAAGAGGCTGAGTGGAGAAGAAATGAACAAGTTAAGCGAGACCCGTGAAAAGATATGGAACATAATCTATTCACACACCGACGAGGCTGACGCCGTCGTCGAAAACCTGTCGCAAAGGTGCGATATAAAGCCCGTTACGGCAAAGCTTCTTTACAATAGAGGCTACCGAACGGCCGAGGAGGTAAAGAGCCTTCTCAATAACGAGACGAGTATCCTTCGTGACCCCTTTGGGATCATAGATATGGATAAGGCCGTAGAGCGTATCCGCGCGGCGGTAGAAAAGAACGAAAAGATAGTCATTTACGGCGACTACGACGTGGACGGCGTGACTTCTGTCAGCTGTCTCTACCTTTTCCTGCGAGGAAAGGGTGCAGACGTTGACTATTATATCCCCACCCGCGACGGCGAGGGATACGGTCTTTCCTGCGCTGCGGTGGAGAAATTCGCGTCCCGGGGCGTAAATCTGATAATTACCGTCGATACGGGAATCACCGCCTACGAGGAGGCGGCGCTTGCCGCGCGAAACGGCATCGATATGGTGATCACCGACCACCACGAGTGCCGCTCGGTGCTTCCGTCGGCTGTTGCGGTGGTAAATCCCCACAGACTTGACTGTAAGTATCCCTTCAAGGAGCTTGCGGGCGTAGGTGTTGTCTTCAAGCTTTTGTGTGCTTACGAGATAAAGGAAAGCGAGAGAGCGGGCGAGGATAAATTCAACGGTATCCGCCGAGTTTTCCGCGAATACGCCGACCTTACGGCTATCGGAACCATAGCTGACGTTATGCCTATTGTGGATGAAAACCGAGTTATCGTCATGTACGGTCTTGAGCGCATCAACTGCACCGAGCGCAGAGGACTGTCCGCCCTTATTGAGGCTTCGGTTGCGGGCAACGCAAGACCTGCGGCCAATGGCACAAAGGAAAAGCCCAAAAAGAAGATAAATTCCTCGTTTATCGGCTTTGGAATCGCGCCCAGAATAAACGCCGCGGGCAGAATCAGCAACGCATCAAAGGCTGTGGAGCTGTTCTTGACCGATTCGGACGAAAAGGCGCAGGAGATAGCCCGCGAGCTTTGCGATATCAACCGCCACCGCCAGGTGGAGGAGAACCGCATAGCAGAGCAGGCTTACAAGACTATCGAGCAGGAGCACGATTTTGAAAACGACCGTGTTATAGTCCTCTCGGACGATAACTGGCAGCAGGGAATCGTCGGTATCGTTGCATCGAGAGTGACCGAAAAATATGGCTTACCCTCCATTTTCGTCTCCTTTGACGGCGCGACCCGCGGATACCCCGCCTCAGACGATATCGGAAAGGGCTCGGGACGAAGCATCAAGGGACTTAATCTGGTTGAAGCACTCAATTATTGCAGCGAATATCTGGTAAAGTACGGCGGTCATGAGCTGGCGGCGGGACTTACCATCGAGTCTGATATTACTGAGGCGATCAAGAAGAAGATAAACGAATATGCCCGTACACATATCTCCGAGGATATGCTGAATATCAATATGGATGCGGATACCGAGATCGAAATGAGCGAGGTGACGTTGGAGACGGCAAACGACGTTGCCCGCCTTGAGCCTTTCGGCTCTGCCAACCCCGTTCCCGCGTTTGTCATAAGAAACGTCCGCGTTGAGCGTATGGCGGCGATCGGAGCAGGTAAGCATACAAGACTCACGGTGTCCTGCGACGGCAGGTTCGTCACCGCCATGTACTTCGGCACGTCTCCCGCAAAGCTGGATTTCTGTGAGGGTGACTACGTCGATCTTCTCTTTAACATGGATATCAACGATTTTATGAATAACAAGACCGTTCAGATGATAGTGAAGGACGCAAGAATGTCCGAAAGCTACACGGAACAGAGAAAAAAGGATATCTACCGCTACGAATATATCAAGGGCGGCGGAGAATACGACGATCC
>JAZODH010000052.1:0-32046 GCA_045596925.1 Eubacteriales bacterium | reverse complement strand
CCTCCTTCTCATGTTCGTTTTAAAGGCGGGCGCCTGCGGTCTCACCTTCGGCATCTATATCGAGGCAACGAGAAAAAGGAACCGCATCGCTACCGTTATCTTCTCCACAATGTACGCCCTTTGCGGCTTTGCGGTGGTAATGCAGCATAACACCATGTGGACGGACAACCTTATCTTCCTCCCTCTCATTATGCTCGGCGTTGAAAACATCATAAAGTACGGCAAATACAAAATGTTCGTCATCTGTCTTGCCCTTGCAGTTTTCTCAAACTTCTACATCGGCTACATGATGTGCATCTATTGCGCCGTCTACTTCTTCTGCTACTATTTCGCCACGGCAAAGGAAAACAACCCCTTGGGCGAAAAGCTCCACTTTATAAAGTCGCTCTTCCGAATGGGCGCGTGGTCGGCACTGGCTCTCGGTATAGCCATGGGAATAATCCTCACCGCTTATTATTCGCTGAGCTTCGGAAAGAACGATTTCTCAAATCCCGATTTTTCTCCCGTGTCAAAGTTCGACTTTATGGACCTGCTCACAAAGCTATTCCCCGGCTCCTACGACACGGTACGCCCCGAGGGTCTGCCCTTTGTTTACTGCGGCGTCCTGACCCTATTCCTTGTTCCCGTCTACTTCCTTTCAAAGAAGATCTCGGACAGAAAAAAGATCTTCGCGGGAATTTTCATCGTGTTCTTTGTACTCAGCTTTTCGCTGAGCACCGCCGACCTTGTGTGGCACGGATTTCAGCGTCCCAACTGGCTCAATTACCGTTACAGCTTCATGCTTTGCTTCTTCCTGCTTGTTCTTGCAAGTCGAGCGTTTGAGCATATCGACAGTGTTCCGACCAAGACCTTTGCGGGTACGGCGGCGGTGCTTGTTGCGTTCCTGTTCGTAATACAGAAATTCGACTACGAACACGTGCAGGACATTGACACTGTCTGGCTCTCTCTTGCCTTTGTGGGTCTGACTCTCGTGATGCTCTGTCTCCACCGCGTAAAGACAAACCGCGAGACGGTCTCAGCTATCATGGTTATCTTTATCTGCCTTGAGCTTTTCTGCAACGGACTTTCAAACTGTCTCGATCTCCACGACGACGTTTACTATTCAAGCTACAGCTCCTACAACAATTTTATCGGCAAGCTGACCCCCGCTGTTGAGCGTCTGAAGGAAGAGGACACTTCATTCTACCGCTTTGAGAAAACGAAGCACAGAAAGACCAACGACAACATGACTCTTGGCATCAGAGGTCTTTCAAACTCCACCTCCACCCTTAACGCGGACACCATTCAATTTTTGAAGCAGTTAGGCTATGCGTCTAAATCCCATTGGTCAAAGTATCTGGGCGGCACTCCCGTCACCGACTCCCTGCTGGGAATCAAGTACATTATCTCGGACAAGGACCTTTCCCATCACCACCAGGCGCAGTTCACCGAAGGCGACTACACGGTATATCTGAACGAAAATGCACTTTCTCTTGCCTACGGCGTAACACCCGCAATAGTCGACGTGAACATGGAGGATCACGACACTCCCTTTGATCGGGTGAACGAGCTTGTGTCGGCAATGATCGGTGAAGATATCAAGGTCTACACCCCCGTGGAAGCCTTCAACACCAGCATGGTGAACATGGAAGAGACTTACATCGCAAGTCACCTCAAATACACGGCGGTGGACAAGAATCGCGAAGCGACCCTCTACTACGAATTCACCGCACCTCTGGGCGGCGCGGAATATTACCTCTACATCCCCTCACACTATCCCCGCGAGATGAAGCTGAAAGTAAACGGTGCCGACAACGGCACCTTCTACGGCAACGAGACAACGCGTATAGTCTCTGTCGGCTCGGATTTTGCGGCGGGTGACACCATCAAAGTGGGACTGTCTCTGGTCAAGCCCGAGACCTACATCAAGGACGACGGCTTCTGCCTCTATCACATTGACTACGACACCTACGAATACGTGATCTCACGGCTCAAGGGAGTGCAGTTTGAGATCGAAAGCTACACCGAGGATTCCTTTTACGGTACGATCTACGCGCCCACCGACGTTCAGACCATTCTGACAACCATTCCCTACGACGAGGGTTGGAAAATAACGGTCGACGGCGAGGAGATCGAATATTTCGAGACACTTGACTCTCTTATCACCTTCGTCATTGACGAGGGAGAGCATGAGGTAACAATGGAATACCGTCCCGAAAGCTACAGGGTGGGTATGACGAGCACCACGGTATGCACTATCCTATTCCTTCTTCTCTGTCTGCTCGATCTTATCGTAAAGAAAAAGACGGGCAAGCCCATTCCCGTCATCGGTGCAATACCCGAACCGAAGGAAGAAACGGACGAAGATTTCGATATGTTCGAAAACATCATTCTCGATGACGAGGAAACGGAAGAAACAAAAGAGACCGAAGAATAAATTTTCAAAATTTGGAGAAAAACCATGTTCTACTATCTTCAAGGAAAACTTGCATACACAGACCTGACCACGGCAGTCCTGGACGTGGGCGGTGTCGGCTACAAGCTGACAGTCAGCGGGACCACCTATTCAGCTCTGCCCAGAACGTCTGCCGAGCCTACGGTCAAGCTTTACACTTATATGGCAGTCCGCGAGGACGAGGTGGAGTTGTTTGGCTTTTACACCGAGGAAGAGCTTTCAGCCTTTAAGCTCCTCATCACCGTTTCGGGCGTCGGACCAAAGGCCGCAATGGCGATCCTCACCCTGCTGACCCCCGAAAAATTCGCTCTTGCCGTTTGCTCCGAGGACACTAAGACCTTAGCAAAAGCAAGCGGAATAGGAGCAAAAACCGCGGCGAGGGTCGTTCTTGAATTAAAGGACAAGATGTCAAAGGAAGCACCTGCCATCATGCAGTCCTCGGGCGCAGCGACAGTCGCCGCGACGTCGGCAGGCTCGGGCGGAAAGCTGTCCGAAGCTGTTGACGCTCTGACAGTCCTCGGCTACAGCCGTCCCGAGGCAATGTCCGCACTCAACGGACTTGACACCGACGCACTTCCCTTGGAGGAGCTTATCCGTCTGTCCCTGAAAAAGCTCATGAGATATTGATCAAAAACAAAAAACTTATTCCCGCTATTTCCCGACAGCATGAATCACCTATAGCCTCCCTCCGGGAGGGAGGTGGCACGGCGGCGGGGTTCCCAAAAACAAACCTGTGAGTTTTTGGGGCTCTCGATTGCCGTGACGGAAGGAGCATGCGAACCGTATGCTCTGTTGAACTTTATCGCATTCGCACTCTCCCTCAGTCACCGACGGTGACAGCTCCCTCCCGGAGGGAGCCTTGAAACAAATAATCCATGAAAACGGAGTAAATTATGTTCGACACAAACGAAGAATTTGACTTTGAAAACCGACTGGTCTCCACAGAAGCCACAAGTGCCGACGGTGATAACGACAATATTCTGCGCCCGAAGCATCTGGAAGATTACATCGGTCAGGAAAAGGTCAAGGAAAATCTGAAGGTATATATTGAGGCGGCAAAAAAGCGAGGAGACGCACTTGACCACGTGCTCCTCTACGGCCCTCCCGGTCTGGGTAAGACAACCCTCTCAAACATTATCGCAAACGAGCTTGGGGTGAACATTCGCATAACCTCGGGACCTGCCATCGAAAAGCAGGGGGATCTTGCGGCCCTGCTTACGAATTTGGGTGAGGGCGACGTGCTCTTTATCGACGAGATACACCGTCTCTCCCGCAACGTGGAGGAGATCCTCTACCCCGCAATGGAGGATTTTGCCCTTGACATTATCATCGGCAAGGGCCCGGCGGCGCGGTCTATCAGAATCGACCTGCCCAAGTTCACCCTTATCGGCGCGACCACCCGCGCGGGTCAGCTTTCGACCCCTCTGCGCGACCGCTTCGGCGTTATTCAGCGTCTTGAGCTTTACACCCCCGAGGAGCTTGCGACCATAGTTACGCGTTCCGCGGGCATTCTGGGTCTTGACATCGAGGGGGACGGTGCTTACGAAATAGCGTCTCGTTCAAGAGGAACTCCCCGAATTGCAAACCGACTGCTAAAGCGTGTGCGCGATTTTGCACAGGTAAAGGGCGACGGAAAGATCACCTCGGATATTGCAAATTATGCGCTGGGCAAGCTGGAAATTGACGAGCTTGGTCTTGATGACACCGACCGCAAGATGCTTGAGACCATAATCCGCTTCTACGACGGCGGTCCCGTGGGTCTTGAGACTCTGGCGGCGACAGTAGGCGAGGAGGCGGTCACCCTTGAAGACGTTTACGAGCCTTATCTTATGCAGATAGGATACCTTAGCCGCACTCCTCGCGGTCGTTGCGTTACTCGTCTCGCTTACGAGCATCTGGGTATTCCCTACACCCCGCCCGCAACGGGAGCGCAAATAGGATTGTTTGAAGAAAATTAAAAGGAATTTTATATGGAAAAATTAACAGTAGTCGTTCTTGACGCTTCAACCCTGGGAGACGATCTCGATCTGTCTCCCCTGCAGGCATTGGGCGAGGTAAAGGTCTATCAGACCAGCACACCCGAACAGATCGCACAGCGAATTGCCGACGCTGACATTCTCATGCAAAACAAGGCAAAGCTGACGGCTGACTTGCTTGCAAAAGCAAAGAAGCTAAAGGTCATCTGCGAGGCGGCAACAGGCTTTGACAACATCGACGTTGCATACTGCCGCGAGCATGGAATCGCGGTGACCAACGTACCAGGATATTCAACTCAATGCGTGGCGCAGATAACATTTACACTCGCTCTGTCCCTCATCACTCACTTGCCGCAGTACACGCAATTCGTGCAAAGCGGTGAGTACACCGCGTCGGGGGTAGCCAACAAGCTCTCCCCAGCATTCTGCGAGCTTTACGGCAAGACCTGGGGTATCGTGGGATATGGAAACATAGGAAAACAGGTGGCGAGGGTAGCCGAGGCGTTCGGGTGCAATGTTATCGTCCACAAGCGAACCCCCGAGGAGGGCGTGCGGTGTGTTGACATCGACACACTCTGCCGCGAGTCGGACGTCATTTCCCTGCACACTCCCTTAAACGACGGCACGCGTGGCCTCATCGGAAAGGCTCAGCTTGACATGATGAAGAAAAACGCGATCCTCGTAAACGTGGCGCGAGGCGCCGTCACCGACGAGGCAGCAGTTGCCGACGCTTTGATTTCGGGCAAGCTTGCAGGCTTTGGCTGTGACGTTTACTCCACCGAGCCGTTCCCACAAGGTCACCCCATCGACCGTATCAAGGATCTGCCAAACGTCTGTCTCACCCCTCACATTGCCTGGGGCGGCTACGAGACCCGCGTCCGTCTCCTTGACGAGATGATAAAGAACGCGATTTCGTTTTTCCGGGGTGAAAAACGAAATCGCGTAGATTGAAAGGAACAGAAAATGAAGCTTCTTGAAGAAAAGATATTAAAGGACGGCCGTCTGCCCGGCGGCGGAATTTTGAAGGTGGATAATTTTCTCAACCACCAGATGGACATTGAGCTTTTCTGCCAAATGGGACAGGAATTTGCCCGTCTTTTTGCCCACCGCGAAGTCACCAAGATCCTGACCGTTGAGGCGTCGGGGATCGGCGTTGCCTGCATCGCCGCCCAGTATTTCGGACGTGTCCCCGTGGTCTTTGCAAAGAAATCCGAGGCGAAAAATCTTGATAGCGACGTTTACTCCACCACCGTCCACTCCTACACAAAGGACAAGGATTTTACGGTCAGAGTATCAAAAAATTACATATCTCCCGAAGATAAAATTCTTATCATCGACGATTTTCTCGCCGTCGGCGAGGCGTCCCTGGGACTTATCGACATCTGCCGACAGGCGGGCGCCGACGTTTCAGGCGTTGGAATTTGCATCGAAAAAGGATTCCAGGGCGGCGGACAGCGCATAAGAGACCTTGGCATTGAGCTTCACTCCCTGGCCGTAGTAAACTTCACGGACGGCGGCAGCAAGATAGAATTTGTAGGTGAATCATGAGTTCACACGCAATAAGACTTTTTGCCTGCATCACCATGCTCTGCGACCACATAGGCTACTGCATGCAGGCCTACGGCGTGGGAGACTTTGAGCTTGCAAGCATTCTGCGCACAGGGGGTCGTCTGGCTATGCCTCTGTTTGCATTTCTTATCGCGGAAGGCTTCAAGAAGACCCACAACGTCTTTCTCTATATGCTCCGCGTTCTTCTGGCGGCGTTGGTCTCGGAGATCCCCTTCGACCTTATGTCAACGGGTAGAATTTCTCACCACGGCTCCCAAAACGTTATGTTCACGTTGCTTCTCGGTCTTTTGGCACTCTACGTGGTAGATCTTGCAAAAAAATCCAAATCAAAGCATCTGAAATGCTATGCCTTTATTCCTGTTTTACTGATCTGCTATGCAGCCCACCGCCTTTCGTCCGATTACGGATTCTACGGCGTTTTGTTGATACTATTATTCTATTTCCTTGACACGTCAAGTCTTGAAAGCAGGATCTGGTATCTTCCCGCCTTGGCAATTTTTGCTTCCCGATATATTCTGATGGCATACTGGAACGGCACATCGGTCAGCGCTTGGGGAACCACACAGCTTTACGTTATTTTCTGCATCGTACCCATTCTGCTTTACAACGGCAAGAAGGGTTTTACCCCAAAATCCAAAGCGGGCAGATCCCTGCAAAAAACAGGATTTTACCTTTTCTATCCCGCTCACATGACGGCACTCTATTTTATTTTTCATTATTGGAGCAACATAGTTTCGGTATTTAGATAAGACCGATACTATATTTCTTTATCAAACGATCATCGGCGCCTCAAAAAGAAGACGGCGCAGCTTGTAATAGACCTCAAACAGCGAATCTATCGGCAGAGGATTCGTGCCTTTCCCGCACTCAAGAGTAAAGGACGGAAGTGAAAGCTCGCTCACCGCCCAGTCGGTGAATCCGCCGTAAGCGGCACTTCCCTGCGCCCGTGCCCGTCGGTATCCGGACAGCATGGCAAGAACGTCACCTATGCGTTTACCCTCCTTGGTCTGACCGAAGCCCTCTCCGCTGTATATCTCCTCTCCCTGTGAGTGAAGCGACAGGCAAAGCTTCAAGTTGGGATTGGAGCGGACGAAGTTGGCAAGCGCCGACGTTTCCGGCTCGGATTCGGGGCTTTCACCCGCACATTTTGAGGGGGATCCGCCTGCGTTTTCCATGCCCTCCCGGGTCCTTTGGTACTCGTAAAATCCTGCGTCGTAGTTGTGATTCAGGTCAACCCCGCGGGCGTTTGCCTGCCAGGACGAAAAATCGTCACTTCCTCCGTTCATGGCAAGGATCCGCTCAAAAATGGGATTGTCGCGGGACGGTCCGCAGACAGAATAGTCCACCCCGTCGGGGTTCAGCATGGGCACGATGCACAGAGTTCGGACAGAATTGAGATAGCTTACCGAGGTATGCCCTATCTTTCCGTTGCTCAGATACAGCTCGCAATATTCGTTCACAAATTTCAGCAATATGGCCGTGGTTATCCACTCCATGCCGTGGTGCGCGCCAACGTAAAGAACGTTTTTCTTTCCCCTCCCGAGAGTTATCATGGGTATGGGTCGGTCAAGGACGCTTCTGCAAAGCTCGCTCACCCTCACGCAGTCGTACCTGGACTGAAAAATCTTTATGTATTCCATCATCAGCTCATATGTGACAGGCTCTTCGTAACGCAAAAGCGACCTGTCCGTCCTGATCTTCGGAATCTCAACAGTTTTTGACATATTTTTTACCGCCTTTCCTATTGATTCCTTAATATATATGAAATCCGGGCGGCAAATATTCATAAAAAACACCTATTCGGAGAAAAAAATGAACTTTATTAAAAAAATCCCCCCTCTTGCGATCTTTTCGGCACTGCTACTGATCCTTTTTCTTCTGCACGTGGCGGTGCTCAGCCCTGTAATTTTCAAAATAAACAGCGACGTGGCATACGAGGATTCTTACCTGCCATTTGCCCTTGAAACCGTTCTTCAGCTTGTATATTTGGGCGTTTACGTTGTAACCTTTGCGTTTATTGCGCTTTCGGTACTCCGCGGCGGCGGGAAAAGAGGCCTCAATTTCCTCTTAGCATTCTCCGCGCTGACACTTTTGCGCTACGCGCTGAACATTTTCTGCTCTTATATGTACGAGGGAGGAATCCCCTCATCCTCCGAAAGAATATCAAGTGACCTGCTCGACGGTCTGCTCACAGCGTCTTTGGACGTCTTTCAGGCGGCGTTCTGTCTTGTGGTGACCCTTTGGCTGGTCACAAAGAGCAAAAACAGATACGAGGCGGCGCTGAGGTGGGCTAAAAAGCACGGCGACGAAAGCAAGGCTGAACAGTACAACAGCATGAAATGGTCGAGCATTTTCGGTCTGTCAAATCCCGTTCAGCTCTCGCTTTTCCTCTCAGCCTGCCTGATCGCTCTGACGAAGGTGGGAAGCCGAATGATATACGATATTTCCCTGTCGGAAATAGGGGTTGCGCCCACCGCCTCGGAAATACCGCTGATGATAGCATATTACGCAAGCGACCTTATTTTCGGTCTGCTCATATACCTTGGAAGTCTGACCTCAGTCTGGTTCACAGCAGGAAAAGAAGAATAAAAAAGATCCCCCGACGGGGGATCTTTTTTTATTCAAGAATTGCGGAAAATGCAGGGATATCCTTGTTGTGCAGCTCCGAGCTGATACCGCCAAAGCATGAGCCGGAGGCAAAGGAAGATTCTATGCGAAGCAGTCTGTTATACTTGGCAACTCGCTCGCTTCGGCAGGGCGCACCCGATTTGATAAAGGGCGCGGAGGTCGCCACGGCAATATCCGCGATAGTCGTGTCCTCGGTCTCGCCCGAGCGGTGGGACAAAATATGCTTGTATCCCGACTCTCCTGCCATGTGAATTACGTTCAGGGTCTCGGTAAGCGTTCCTATCTGGTTGGGCTTGATGAGAATGGCGTTGCCGATCCCCATTTCGATTCCTTTTTTCAGGCGCTCGGTGTTGGTCACGAACAGGTCGTCGCCAACAAGCATAACGCGATCTCCCAGCTTTTCGGTCAGATATTTCCAGCCGTCGTAATCCCGCTGGTCAAGACCGTCCTCCACCGACATGATAGGATATTTCGCGCAAAGCGATGACAGGTAATCCGCCAGCTCGCGGGCATTGTATTCAAGCTTGCGCTTGGGGGTTTTGTAAGTGCCCTCCCGATACCATTCGCCGGACGCCACGTCAAGAGCAAGCTTGACACGGGTCCCGTCGTACCCCGCGTCGTGTACGGCGTCAAGAATGAAATCAAGAGCCTCCTCGTCATTGTTCAGGCTCGGAGCAAAGCCACCCTCGTCTCCCACCGCCGTTTCAAGACCGCGCATGGCAAGATTTTTTCCCAACTTGTGATAGATCTCACTGCCGATTCGCACAGCTTCCTCAAAATTTTCAGCACCCACGGGAACTATCATAAATTCCTGTATTTCCACGTTGTTTGACGCATGAGCGCCGCCGTTTAAGATATTCATCATGGGAACTGGCATACGGTATGCGTCCGCGCCGCCAAGATAGCGGAAAACAGGCATATGGTAGCTGTTGGCGGCGGCTCTGGCCGCCGCCAAGGACACGGAAAGAATCGCATTTGCACCAAGGTCCGACTTGTCGGGAGTGCCGTCAAGCTCGATCATGGTTCGGTCGATCTCCGACTGCTCTGTGGCAGAAATTCCTGCGATGGCGGGAGATATCACCCTACAGACGTTGTAGACCGCCTGGGTCACGCCCTTGCCGCCGTATCTTTTTTCATCGCCGTCCCGTTTCTCCTTTGCCTCGTAGATTCCCGTAGACGCGCCGGAGGGAACGGATGCCACGCCCACCGTGCCGTCCGTCAATATTACCGTGGATTCCACCGTAGGGTTGCCGCGGGAATCGAGAATTTCTCTTGCGCATACGCGCTGGATCTGAGGTTTCGTCATATTTGCCTCCATTTTTCAAATAGGCGGGGCGCGTTATACGCCCCGCCCACGTTCTTTATTTCAAGAACAGTATTTGCAGTTTCTGTTTTTTTATACCCTCTTTTTGGAGATCAAACGGCAGACGATATCAAAGCATCTTGCAAAGGAGGCAAGGTCAAGTGCCTCGCAGGGAGAATGGATATCCTTCATATCGGGACCGATGGAAATTATATCAAGGTCAGGTATCGCGGATCTCATAAGACCGCATTCAAGTCCCGCGTGGATTATTCTCACCTGAGACTCTTTGCCGTAAATTTCGCGTGCGATCTCAATATAATCGTCGCGGAGCACAGATTCCTTTGTGTAATCCCAGCCCGGGTACTCGCCTCTGTGTCTGACGGTGGCGCCCATGGCCGCAGCCGTTGCCTCCAGGTCGTGCTTCGTCCACTCGAGTTGGGAGTTGACGGCAGAACGGGAAGAAACTGTAAAGCGCATGATGCCGTCCATGGTAAAGACAACGCCGAGGTTGCGCGAAAACTCAACCAGACCTCGGATATACTGGCTGAAGGTCATAACACCGTTGGTAACGCCCGCAAGGAAAAGAATGATCTTCCTCGTCGCCTCGTCGGTAGCCATATCTTCGGGGGTCTCGCAAGGAGTGACAGAGACGTTGAAGCCCTGATCGTCCTCCCAAAGCTCGTTCTTTATATCAGAGCCGATCTTCTCTGCCAAAGCGGTGAGCTTTTCCACATCTTCGACGGCAAGCGCCGCATGGCACTCGCGAGGAATGGCGTTGTCCTTACTGCCGCCGCAAATGCCGATAATATTCAGCTTCATCTCCCGTGCGATCTCGGTCAGGATTCTGCCCATGAGCTTGTTTGCGTTTGCTCTGCCCGAGTTGATATTCTCACCGCTGTGACCGCCCATAAGACCGGTTATGGAAAGGGTGACAGCTTCACCCGCAAAAGGCATTTTAGGGAAATCGTAATCAATATCGGTTCTTACACCGCCTGCACAGCCTGCCACTACCTCTCCATCGTTTTCCGAGTCGAGATTTATCATCAAACGGGACTTGATATTGCTGTAATCAAAAGCAGTTGCGCCCTCAAGACCTATCTCCTCGCTGACCGTAAAAAGGCATTCAAGCTGAGAGTGAGGCACATTGTAGCCGTCAAGGAGAGCAAGCATCATGGCAACGGCCACGCCGTCATCAGCTCCAAGGGTCGTTCCCTTGGCGCGCAAAAATCCCTCGTCGTCAACGTAGATGTTGATGGGATCGTTCTCAAAATCGAACTCAACGTCGGAATTTTTCTCACAGACCATGTCGGTATGACCTTGGAGCAAAACAGAGGGGTGGCCCTCCATACCTTCGGTCGCTTCCATACGGATAAGCACGTTGTGAATTTCGTCGCGGTAGCAATAAAGCCCTCTCTCGCGTGCAAACTTTTCGAGAAAATCCGCGATCTTCTCTTCCTTTCCCGATCCGCGGGGGATCTTCGTTATCTCTTCAAACCAGTAAAAAATTTCCTTTGGGGAATAGCCGTCTAAAACTCTTTTTTCCATGATAAAAACTCGCTTTCTCTGATATAAAAAGGAGCCGTGCAGGCTCCTTTTGACTTAATACTTTTGCTGACGTCTCGCCAGGTTCAAAGCGCCCTCGGGGAGCACGGAAATATTATCAAGTGATCTGCCCGTGCCGATGGCAACGCACTGAATGGGGTTCTTTGCGATCCTTGTGGGACACTTGGTCACGTGAGCGATAAGTCGGTCAAGACCGCGCACAAGGCTTCCTCCGCCGGTCATGACGATACCGTTTTTCAGAATATCGCCCGAAAGCTCCTCGGGAGTGCGCTCGATAACGCCGCAGATGGCGTCAAGAATAGATGAAATGGGGTCTGCCAGAGCTTCAAGCATCTCAAGAGAGCTCATGGTTATCTTTGCGGGAAGTCCCGTATCGAGACTGCGCCCCTTGACCTCCATGTACTGAGGCTCGTTGTGTGGGAACACGTAACCGATGTTTATCTTGATAGCCTCGGCAGTTCTCTCGCCGATAAGTAAATTATAGCGGCGGCGCACGTATCTGACGATCGCCTCGTCAAATTTATCACCCGCAACCTTAATTGAATCTGACACAACGATGTCGCCAAGTGAGATTATGGCGATATCGGTAGTTCCTCCTCCGATATCAACGATCATGTTTCCGTTGGGGGCCGAGATGTCGATCCCTGCACCGATAGCGGCGGCAACGGGCTCCTCGATCAGGTGAGCCGTCCTCGCTCCCGCGGCAGTTGCGGCATCGATTACCGCTCTTTCCTCAACCTCGGTGATACCGCTGGGAATACATATCATGACCCTGGGCTGGAAAACGAATCCGCCGCAAGCCTTCTGAATGAAATATTTTATCATCTGAAGGGTGACCTCGTACTGGCTGATAACGCCGTCGCGCAGAGGTCTGATGGCAAGAATGTTTTCGGGAGTCCTGCCCTGCATCTGCTGAGCGGCCCTGCCCACCTTGATCATTTTTCCCGTTTGCTTATCTATTGCAACAACAGAGGGCTCGTTGATTACGATCCCCTTTCCCTTAACGTAAACAAGGACCGAAGCAGTACCCAGATCTATTCCTATATCTTTCGCAAATAACATAGCTTTCGTCCTTTCCTTTTACTTTTTTAGCATAATCTATTTTATTATACTATATAAAATCGAAAAAATCAACATCTTTTCGTCAAAAGGCAGATTTTTTTACAAAAGCGACCTGCTCTACCCGTTTTTCTCCGCCAAACGGTGGCGCAAACAGGTGTATCTTTGCGCCTTGCGATCGTTTTCCACCATTTTCTGTACGTAGTCCTCACGTCCTACCAAAATGACCATTTCCTGCGCTCTTGTGACCACGGTATAGAGAAGATTTCGGGTCATGAGCATGGGAGGACAGGAATACATGGGAATAATGACGATAGGATATTCACTTCCCTGGCTCTTGTGGACGGTGACGGCGTAAGCGTGCTCCAGATCTTCAAGTAAGGAGAAGTCATAAAGCACTCGGCGGTCGTCAAAAAGGATCTCCATATACTGCTCCGTGTTGTCGATCTCGCAAATAACACCGATGTCGCCGTTGAAAATTCCCACTCCGTTTCTCTGTCCGCTTTCCCACTCAATATCGTAATTATTCTTGGTCTGCATGACGCGGTCACCTTCGCGGAAAACCTTGTCGCGGAAGACCTTTTCACGCTTTGACTTGTCCTTGGGGTTCAAGCTGCTCTGAAGCAGTACATTAAGATTATCCGTGCCCGCTTCACCTCGGCGCGAGGGCGTGATGACTTGAATTTTATTGACCGTCTCCGCGCCGTAGGATGCGGGAAGGCGTTTTTTATAAAGGTCGGCGATAGTAAATGCGATCTCTGCGTCACTTGAACGGTGCAGGAAGAAAAAGTCTTTGTTTTTTGCCGTCAGATCGGGCATTCTGCCCTCGTTTATGGCGTGGGAATTGGTGACGATAAGGCTTTCCTGCGCCTGTCGGAAGATCGTGTTCAAGGTCACGGTGGCAAATCGCTGTGACGCGATAATATCGCGAAGCACGTTGCCCGCGCCCACCGAAGGAAGCTGGTCGGCGTCTCCGATAATTATCATTCGCGCTCCGGGCTTCACCGCTTTAAGTAAAGCGCACATGAGAGCGTTGTCTATCATGGAGGCCTCGTCCACGATTATAACGTTTTCGTCCAGCAGGTTATGCTCATCGCGCATGAAAACCGCGCGGTCTCCCTCGCCGTATTCCATTTCAAGCAGACGGTGGATAGTCTTGGCTTCCTTTGAGGTAGACTCGGACAAGCGCTTTGCGGCGCGCCCCGTGGGCGCCGCCAGCGCCACCCTCATATCCATACTTTCAAATATGTTGAGCAACGCGCGCACAACCGTGGTCTTCCCCGTACCGGGACCGCCCGTCAGCACCATAACACCGTTCTCCAGAGCCATTGAAATAGCCTTTCTCTGGAGGGGTGCGTAGGTGATGGAAAATTTCGATTCTTCGCGGAAGATAAAGCGTTCTATATCCGAATAATCTATCCGAAAACACAGTCTGTCAAGGCTGTCCAGCTTTCTCGCAATATACTGCTCGGCATCGTATGCTTCTTTTGTGAAAACGTAGGTCTGCTCGCCCGATTTCAAAATTCTGATCTTGTCGCGCACCAGCAATTTCTTGTAAGCGTTGACGATAGCGTCATTTCCCACCTCAAGAAGCTGAGCGGAGGCTTTGGCAAGCTCGTCCATTGGCAGGCAAACGTGACCGTTGCCGTGGGAGTTTCTGTTCAGCACGTAGAGGATTCCGCTCATTATGCGATTCTCGCTGTCACGGCTGATATTATATTTCGATGCGATATTATCTGCCTTGGCAAAATCGATGCCGTCCACGTGGTCACAGAGAATGTAGGGATTCTCCTTGGTCATAGCCACGGAATCGGGTCCGAAGGTCTTATATATCTTCACCGAAAGAGCCGAGCCGAAATATTCGCGAAAGAAAAGCATTGTTGAACGCATACCGCTCTCCGCCTTGAAATTCTCGGATATTTCCTCGGCTTTTTTGCGTGAAATTCCGGGGATCTGCGCCAGCCATTCGGGGTGGTTTTCGATAACGTCAAAGGTGTCCTCGCCGAACTCGTCCACGATCTTCGCGGCGCGCTTTGCGCCTATTCCCTTAACCGCGCCCGATGCAAGATAACGCAAAATGGAATCCACGTCGGCAGGCAGCTGCTTTTCAAAGCGCTCTACCCGAAACTGCCGTCCGTACTTGGGATTGTGTACCCAGCGTCCAAAAACCGAAAGGTGCTCCCCCTCGCCGACGTAAGGAAGTGTTCCCACGATGGTGATCGTTTCCTTTGGCATGGCAAGCTCGCAGATGCCGTATGCGTTTTCTTCGTTATAGTAGATAACGCGCTCCACGGTGCCCTCAAGGCAAACAAGACCGTCTTCGGTCATAAATCCCTGTTCTTCAAATTCGCTCATTCGGGAAACCTCCTTCCTTTGATTTTCGGGGGACTAAAGGGGATAGGACGATCCCTATCCCCTGTTGTTTTTTACAGAAGCATCGCGCGAAGCTTGTCCGCGATATCCGTCTTCTCCCAGAGAACGCCCAGATCCTCACGGCCCATGTGACCGTAAGCCGCCGTTTCACGATAAATGGGACGGCGAAGGTCAAGACGCTTGATGATAGCGGCGGGACGAAGGTCTACAAGAGAGGTGACCGCCGCCGAGATCTTCTCCTCGTCAACAGTTGCAGTGCCGAATGTGTCGATCATGACCGAAACGGGCTTTGCAACGCCGATAGCGTACGCGATCTGAACCTCGCACTTCTTTGCAAGTCCTGCGGCAACTACGTTCTTTGCAATATATCTTGCGGCGTAGGACGCGGAACGGTCGACCTTTGTGGGGTCCTTACCCGAGAACGCGCCACCGCCGTGGCGGGAATATCCGCCGTAGGTGTCAACGATGATCTTTCTGCCCGTCAGACCGCTGTCACCCATAGGTCCGCCCACAACGAATCTGCCTGTGGGATTCACAAGAATCTTTGTGTTCTCATCCATAAGAGACGCGGGAACAACGGGGTTGATGACATACTGGATAATATCCGTTCTGATCTCCTCCAAAGTCACGGCATCGCTGTGCTGAGAGGAAACCACGATAGTGTCAACCCTTGTGGGCACGCCGTCAATGTACTCGATAGTGACCTGCGTTTTTCCGTCGGGACGGAGATAAGGCAGGGTCTTGTCCTTTCTCACGTCAGTGAGCTTCTTTGCCAGCTTATGAGCAAGTGAGATGGGCAAGGGCATAAGCTCGGGGGTCTCGTCGCAGGCATAGCCGAACATAAGTCCCTGATCGCCCGCGCCTGTGTCGAACTCGTCTGTGATCTCGCCGTTCTTTGCCTCAAGAGAGCGATCAACGCCCATGGCGATGTCGGGAGACTGCTGGTGGATAGAGCTGATGACGGCACAACTGTCAGAATCAAAGCCGTATTTTGCACGGTCGTAGCCGATCTCGCGGACCGTATCACGAACGATCTCCTGAATGTCGATTTTTGCGTTAGTGGTGATCTCGCCCATTACCATGACCAAACCCGTTGTGCAGCAGGTCTCGCAGGCAACGCGGGACATGGGATCCTGGGCAAGCATTGCGTCAAGTATGGAATCGGAAATTTTATCACAGATTTTGTCGGGATGACCTTCCGTTACCGACTCGGATGTAAAAAGAATCTTTTCCATTTAAAATACCTTTCGTTTATGTAAATAAATTTTCAAACAAAAATCCCTCGGCACGACCGAGGGAGAGTAAGCTGTTTTCACTCATCTCTCGGGATTTAGCACCTTACTGCATGCAGGTTGCCGGGCTTCACAGGGCCAGTCCCTCCGCCACTCTTGATAAGATCGGGAATTATTATATCATATTCGACGAAATTTGTCAACAGATTTTTATTGCAAGAGCGAAAAAAACGTTCATTCCAACCTGTCACCCTCAAAAATCGACCTGTCAGCAAAAAACTATTTACAAAATTCGCCCTTTGAGGTACAATTATGTCAACGAAAGGAAAGGAGGGATAAAATGAAGCTTTCCTTTGACATTTCAGAGGACAACGAGGAAGAGATAATCATAAAATGCAAGACTCTGACCGAGGAAATGCGGATCTTGGGCGAGACGATCAACGCCGCCATGGGGCAAAAGCAACGGCTTTCGGTCTATCGCGACGGGGTCGACTACTACATAAATCTATCGAAGTTCCTCTTTTTTGAGTCGGATTCAAACAAGATAATCGCACACACCGCGGGTAATTTCTATTTCACCGATATGCGATTATACGAGCTTGAAAAGCTTCTGCCCCGCAACTTTATCCGAATCTCAAAATCCTGCATCATCAACGCCTCCGCGGTCTCGGCGGTGAAGAAAAACTTAGCTGGCGCCAGCACTCTCTACTTTGCCGGCACCGACAAAATAGCTTACGCTTCCCGATCCTATTTTAAAGATCTCTGTCAGCGGATCGGTGACATCAGAAATATTATTTAGAATGGAGACAAAAAATGAAAAAGACAACGACAAAAAAGATCAAAGACATAATTTTAGGCCTGTTGCTCATCTGCGCGGCAGTCCTGCTTATTCTGCGCAGCACTGACGTCGCGCTTCCCTTAATTGCGGGGATCTCGCTGTTCAAGCTCGCAGGTGCGGTGATAGTGCTCACTTTCATCATCTTCCGTCTCATTGACGGCAAGTTCTCATTTATCCTGCAGGCGCTGACGATCCTTTACGGCATCTTCATCGAGGAGATCGCGCACATAGCAGGAATCAAGGAAAGCTCGCTTCCCTCATTTTGGATCGTTTTCCTCTGCTCTATCATCATCGAGATCGGCGTCAAGCTCATATTCAAGAAAAAGAAAAAATTTGAATTCGGAAATTTTGATTTCTCGTTTTCAAGCGACGATGATGACGATGACGACAATGATAATGATGATGACAATAACGAAAATTACATCAGCAATGAAGGAATCTCCCACAACGGTCACAAGATCGGAGATATCTCCCGCTACATCGACTGCCGCGATTTTAAACGCGCGGAGTTCGGCAAAATGGTGGGTCAAGTGAATATCTATTTTGACAACACCGACGCATACGAGGGTGGCGGTGAGCTGAGATTTGACAAGCTTGTGGGTGAAGTCAGCATTTACGTTCCCGCCGAGTGGAAAATAAGAACCTATACCACGGGATTCTTGGGCGAAGTTGAAGTCGAGCCTTCCGACAAGGAGGGAGACAAGATCCTCTATATCAGAAGCCACAAGTCGGTAGGTCAGATCAACGTGATCAGAAGATGATTTGATAATCGTTCCTATATTTTTGATAATTATTCCTAAAAATTTTTAAAAATTTTTCAAAAACCTATTGACAAGTCGATTTTGTTTTGCTATAATATAAGCGTAGCAAGAAAGACTACAAAAAAACGAAATCAAATTTTATATTTTATCGGAGGATATAGTTATGAAAAAATGGATCTGCCCCGTTTGCGGTTACGTACATGAAGGAAACGAGCCCCCCGAAGCTTGCCCCGTTTGCAAGGTTCCCGGTTCGAGATTTACTCTGCAGGAAGGCGACATGAAGCTGGCTGCCGAGCACGAGTACGGCATCTATTCAAAGACAGTTGAAAACAACCCCGACATTTCTGCCGAGGACAAGGCATACATACTTGAGCAGTTGAAAGCTAACTTCATGGGCGAGTGCTCCGAGGTTGGTATGTACCTTTGCATGGCACGCATCGCTCACAGAGAGGGCTATCCCGAGATCGGCCTCTACTGGGAGAAGGCAGCTTACGAGGAGGCTGAGCACGCTTCCAAGTTCGCAGAGCTTCTGGGTGAGACACTTGAGCCTAACATGAAGGCTACGACAAAGGACAATCTTGCTTGGCGCGTTGACTGCGAGTTCGGCGCAACACAGGGCAAGTTTGATCTGGCAGCTTGCGCAAAGAAGAACGGTCTGGACGCAATCCACGACACAGTTCACGAAATGGCACGCGATGAAGCAAGACACGGCAAGGCTCTCAAGGGTCTGCTTGACAGATATTTTAAGTAATAAAATTTTACGAGGCGCCGTGTGGCGCCTCGTTTTTTCGTTTTATACAGGAGCAGAGGTCTAAACCTCTGCTCCTTATCTGTTCGACATATTGGAATTTGTCAGTTCGATGCTGTAGTATCGTCAGTGAATTTTAGTATCACTTTTTCAACCTTATAAACCTGGTTTAAGCGTGCTGGATAGGTTTCTAAAATAACACCGTCATATGTGATTAGCACCAAATCGCCAACTTGCCATTCAACAGATGGGTCGGCATTTTGGGTTGATACTTCAATCTTATCTGCACTATTCAATTCTGTCATGCCCGCACCAGGCTCCACTAAAAAATAATCATCGTGAATTTCTAATATCGTTGCATCAAACTGGTGTAGGTCATCTGGTTTGTCAAAATCTTTGCCAGCCTTACCACCGCAACCAACCAAACCAAGCACACAAATCAATGCTAAAAATAATGCTATTAACTTTTTCATACAATCACACTCCTTTATCAAATTAAGTTTTATCGAACGATTTCTCGCACTTGGCACATTTCAGCACTCCACCCTCTGCCAGGCAAAGGGAAGGAGATCACGGGCTACAACCTTTATCAGCTCTCCGCTTTCATCATTTACAATGACTTTCACATCTGGGCAATATTCCAGGAGCATCTGGCGACAGTTTCCGCAGGGGGGAACTACACAATTTGGTGCTTTCTCATGGACAGCGACGATAGTATCGAACTCCCTCTCACCGTCGGAGATCGCCATGCCAACGGTGATATACTCGGCACAGGAGCCGTGAATCCCGTCGCAATTTACGCCCTTATATACCTTACCGTTTTTACACAGAAGCGCACACCCGACGGTATGATTATACACTCCGTCGTCAAAATTTTCTGCCAACACCTGCAAGCCCAGCGCTATCAGCTCTCTGTCCTTTTCGGTCACAGCGTATCTTTCCATACAATCACCTCAAATGTCCCAATTATTTATTATGGTTATTTGAAAACACGTCAGCCACCTCGCTGATGGTTATATATGCATTGTGATCTATATCATGAACGATATCACGCATACGCGTCACCTGGTATCTGTTCACGACGAAATATATCATGGATTTGTCACGATTTGAATAACCGCCCTTGGCTTCAAGCTGAGTCATTCCGCTGCCGAAAGCCTCGCCCAAGGCCTTGCATATCTCCTCAGGCATCTCGGTTATGATTATAGCGCACTTGGCGCGGTCCATACCTTCAACGATAAAGTCCACCGTTTTTAGCGCGGCGGCATAGGTCACGATCGAATAAAGCGGAAGTATCCAGCTTCTGAGCACAAGTCCGCAGATGACGTAGAGGATCACGTTATAGATCATAACGAAAGTGCCGACGGTGATACCCAGACGCTTGGCAAATATCACCGCCATGACCTCGATACCGTCCATAGCTCCCCCAAAGCGAATTGCCATTCCGCTTCCCACACCCGATATTACGCCGCCGAAAAGGGCGCAGAGCAAAAGGTCGGTCCCCGCAAGCGGTGACGCTATGCTGACATCGATGGGCAGAACGTCCGTTATGAGCCATGCACAGACAGAGTAAACGCAGACCGAATATATTGCATATACGGTAAAATTCAGCCCCTGTTTTTTCAGTCCGAACAAGAACAGAGGAACATTCATGATAACAAGAAATACAGATAGCGTGAGAAACTCGGGCGTGAGCTGGTCCAAAAGCATGGACGTTCCCGAGATTCCGCTGTCATATAATTTCACGGGCATCAGAAATACCGTGACGCCGAAAGCGTTGACGAGTCCTGCAACCGTCAGCATCAAAAAGTTAGTTGCACGCAATTTTTTCATTATGATCACCTATTTTTTCAAATTATTCAAAGGGGACGTCTCTCATTCGTCCTTATCCTTCTTTGAGATAAGGATTATTGAGCCTGTAAGCAAAGCGACGCCCAAAGTAAAAAACACGCAGCCGTACACCGTATCAAGTTTGTTGGCAAAAAAGCCGATGAGCATACCTCCACATGCACAGCAAAAGACCTGAAAAAGTTTGTTCATAGCAATATCTCCTTAAAAAATCCCTTTATTATACTTAATTATGGTTCGCAGGCTGATGACAAGTCCCACCGCGATGCCTGCGAGAAGTACTGCAACACCCACGAGGGTGATCCATTCACGCTTGAGAGCTTCGGACAGGGCAAAAAGTGCGCCGTAAGCGATGATCGAGCCGCCGACAATGACCGTGCCAAGCCCCACGCCGCGTCCAAACGGGCGTATATCCTCCTCTGACAAGCGGTTGCGGTGATATGAATGGATCGAAGAAATATTCCCTTTCATATTCAAAATCCCAAGAACGATGCAAAGCATGCCGAAAATGAACGTTCCGATGAAAACAGGCATAAAAGGCTCCTTTCAGTTTTTTCTCTTTTCGTAGTATACACAGCGGTGGTTTTTGCCTCTGTATTCGATAAAATCCCCCTGATCGGTGCGTGTCATAGAGCATTTTTCCATGACGCGGATGCTGGCAAGGTTTTCTTCAAAGGCACCTGTTCTTACACACTCAAAGCCCGACGCGAATATCTCGTCGATCGCCGCCGAGAGCGCCTCGGTGGCATATCCCCTGCCCTTGCAGGCAGGACTTATAACGTAACCAAGCTCCACAAAATCCTCGCCGATCTCGACGTCGTTGAGAAAGCCCACAAGCTTGTTTTCTCGGCAGATTCCGTACACGAAATGCTCCGCCGACACGGACAGATCGCAAAATCTTTCAAACATCTTTATCTGCTGTTTCCGCGTTTCAAGATCGGGGATCATGTAGCTCTGCTTTATTTCGTCGCTTATAAGCAAAGCTATCATTTCAGCAACATCGCCGGCAACTATCGGGCGCAGGGTCAGCCTTTGGGTTTTGATTGTTTCTTTCTTTTTGATCTTCATTTTAATACATCCAGCTGTTGGGAATGAGGAAAGTATAGGGTGCGGTGACAATAGCAAAGATCAGAGACATTTTCATGCGGAAAGACTTTTCCGCCGATCTGAAAGTGAAAAAGTAATTGAAAACGAAGATCATCGCCGCCGAAAGAACAAGCGCGGGGATCGTCATATAAAGCTCGTCACCCATGCGTGACACCTCAAGCACAAGCATAAGAAACATAAATATCCCGCCAATAATATCCGAAATCATACCAAATGCAAAGATAGGCAGTATATACTTTTTATAACTCTGTTTTTTGTTCTCGACACCTAATATTGCCATTGAAGCAAGCAAAACAAGGCTGTCGATAATGAAATTTCCCGGCAGGACCACTACCCATGTGATCGGGAAAAGTATAAGCATCCAAAACGGAAAAATGACGTTGTTGAGTCTGATTTCCTTCTTGTTTTTCATGATTTACTCCTTGATCTCAAGAATTTTGATCTTCAACGGGATTCCTATAATTACAAATGATCTTTTTCAGTTTTCTCCCTTATTCTCAAGATAATATGATGCCTCGGAATCAGCAGTGGACAAAGCAAAGGAAAGGGGGAACATCTCAAATGCCGCGCCAACGTTCATCTTTTCCTCACATCCCGAAAAGCCCATGTGATAGCGTATCGCAAACGCCTCGTCTCGGGTCAGGCGCATAAATCCCGAGATGATATACACCGATTTCTCGCCGTGTCCGTAGGGAAGCTTATCCTCAATGGTGTAGGTGGGCACAGAGCGCCAAACGCCGTTTTCGTCCTTTACGTTTCTCGTACCGGGCTTATAAAAATTCATCTTGCAGATGTCGTGGAGAAGTGCGACGATCGCCACCGTTTCATCGCTGTAATCCATGCCGTAAAGCTCTTTTGTGCGCGGACGGTCAAGATAATCGCAAAGGCACTCGTACACGTTCAATGAGTGCTCGCAAAGGCCTCCCGGATAGCATCCGTGGAAGCGGGTGCTGGCAGGTGCGGTGAAAAAGTCGCTTGAAGGCGAAAGCAGATAATCAAGCAGTTTATCCGCGCCCTCTCGTTTTATTTTTTCTCTGTATATATTTACAAATTTGTCTTTGAATGAAATTTCAGTCATATCTGTCTCCTTACCAAACCGTCGGAACACCGTCAACGAAGTGCCAATAGACGTTGCTCACGGACGGTTCTGTTTCGCTGTAATAATACCTGATAGCCGGAGTCACCTCTCCGTTGCCGTATTCCAGCTTTACCTTTTTCCACTGCTCTGCCGTGCCGCCGAAGAATATCTTTTTCAGATTGGAGGAGGCAAACGCCTGCGTGCTTATGCTTTCTACGGTAGATGGTATCACCACTTCCTCAAGCGCACCGCAGGAAAAGAATGTGGCAGTCTTTATGGCGGTCACACCCTCGGGAATGACTGCGGTCTTAAGACGGGGGCAATATGAAAATGCCTGCGTTCCCAATTTTGTCACGCCCTCGGGAAGCTGTACATTGACAAGCCTTGAGCAGTTCGAAAATGCGTAGTCACCAACGGAAGTCACGCCGTCCGGAACTTTAATTGAGGTGATTTTTCTCTCGTTCGAAAAAGCTCTTTTTGCGATGCCGACCACCTTATATCCCGATATAACGGGAGAAATATTTATCTCTTTGTCCGAGCACTCTCCCTTGCCCTTTACGACACAGGTCATAGTCTCGTAATCGGGTGTGATCTCAAGCCCAACGGAGAATTTTTCGTCCGACGTATGCCCGCAAAGACGGCATTTAAGCGACAGATATTTCCCCCCAAGCATCGAAGGGCGAACGATCTCGTCCACGTAATCGTGAGCGGCAGGAATGACCTCCTGCCTTACGATAACCGCTTTGCAGTCGGCGCAATGCTTGCCCTCAGTAAGGCCTGTTTCCGTGCAGGTGGGCGCAACCGCCTCGTCGATAACCTCGTTATGCGGTCCTTCACAAACCTTTGTGCATCCTACTGCCAACACCCAAAGGGCGCAGACGAGCATAAAAAACAATATTTTTTTCATAAACTTCTCCTTAATAATCAGACTTGTTTTCTCATTCTTGATTATACAGGAAAAATCGGGATTTGTAAAGTCCCTTTTTAAAAGGAAGACACGAAAAACAGAGCCTCGGTGAGGCTCTGTTTTTTCTTTAAAATCCGTAAACGTCGGTGATTGGCTCAACGACACCGCCTGTGCCGTCGATAATTCGCGACACAAGATCCGTGTAGTGTTCAAAGAGCTTATCAAACAGCGGTGAATCAAAATCTGCCACCAGCATTGCCGCGATATAATATGCAGCAGGGGCAGAAAATCTGCCGTCAAGCGGAAAATCCTCGCTCTCGTCAATGAGACCGCGGGAAAATACGCCGCAGGCGTCGGACTCGTCCGAGATGCCGAAGGGCACCATGTCGGACAGAATCTCCCCACAAAAAAGCGCCATAAGATAAGGCATTCTCTCGCGCAGATCGTCGCTGTTGGTTTCGGGCGACATCTCGTCGAGGATTGCCAGGGTCATGTCAAAAATTTCTTTACACTTCATTTTCAGCTCCTGTCCCGAGATTGCGGGGGCTAAGGCCCCCGCAACGACTCTCGAAATTACGCGATGGCAACGTCGAGCACGAAAAGCTCGGAGGGGTAAACGATCTTTGCGCCGTAGAGGTGCAGACCCTTTACCGCATCGGCAAAGCGCTTCTCGGGGCGGTATGCGTCGATCTCGCTGAGCTGCTCGGCAAAGGCGATGGCACGCTTCGTTCTTGCAAGACACTTGTGGTGGCCGTCCACCTTCTTTACGTTGTTGGAAACGTAGATCTTCGTGCCGCATACAGAGCCGATACAGCCCGTGTCAAGCGCCTCACCGTTGTCGGTGGAAAGGCTGATCTTAGCCTTCAGAATAAGCTCTGCCACCTCGGGTGTCACCTCGATGACAATATCGTCAGCGTCATAGACGTTGTTGGCAAAGAGCTTTGTGCGTGCGCTGATGATGGTGTCGATGATGTTGTCCTTGGTTGCCTGGGAGTTCTCGATCACGTTGTCCTCATCGGCGGACTCGTAAAGACTAAAGACATAGTTATCAGCGGCGTTTGCAAGGGCGGATGCCGCCTTTCTCATTGCCTCCTGCATGACCTTGGGGGTCTGCTGAGCCTGGTCGACATCGTCGATCTGGAAATTGAAGCCCTTTGCCTGGTCGATCGTAAGAGTTCTTACGGAATCAGACAGGGTCTCGGGGGAGGACATATCTGTGTTGCGAGTGTAATCGAACACGGAAATGTCGCCAACGCCGCAGATCTTTACGGTGTTGCCCTTTGCACGGATATCACCCTCGAAATCGCGGTTGCAGTTGCGGACAGCGATGTATTTCTTATCAAGCTCGCTGTAAAGACTTTCGCTCCAAACGGTAGGAATAAAATTTGTAAGTGCCATAATTAAAAATCTCCATTCTGCCGCTTTTGCGGCTTAATTTTTTTAGTTCCACTTGCCCATCGAATCTACGATGCGGCTAAAATTTTTGCGCACCTGCGCAGGGGTCATTTCTTTGACCTCGTTGTAGGAAAAATAGTCGCTTTGCACGCCTCTCACCGAGCCTGCCGAGCTTTCTCTGTTGGCTCGGTTTACCTCCTCCAGTCGGCGTCTCAGCTCCAGATTTTCGTCCTGCCTTGCCCTCTCGCTCTCGACCACCTTCACCTCAAGCTCGCTGATCTTTTTCGAAAGGACGGACACGGGATCGACTTGGTCGGGTGTCTCGCCCGTCTTTTCATTTGCGGATTTCTCGGCGGGCGCCAAAGGCTCATTCTCCGTCTTTTTCAGAAACGGAATTCTCAGTTTCATCTGCTTTGTCCTCCTGCTCTCCGTATTTTTCCACCAGAGCCTCCCTCATAGGCACGACCCCTTCGGGCAGGCGTTCAAGATACTCCGTAGCGGTGATAAATCCGCCGTCAAGAAGCTTATCCAGCACCGCCTGATTTGCTGCCACCGAAACGCCCGCAGGGTCTCCCACTTCAACGTGGGCCTCCAGCATTGCGCGGTGCAGACTTTCCATATCCGCGCGCCCGGACGATACCCCCGTCTCGTCAAGATAAGGGATCATACGCTCGGACGGGAAATAGGCGCATATCATGTCTGCCCAGATGTTGGCTACGTCCTCAATACACTGGCGGTAATTGTCGCGAATAAGGTTAAGCGGTATCTTTGCCGCCTCCTGCATAGCAAGGATCGCGCTGGTATTGGTAGGCGGTGTCGTTCCAAGGGCGGTATCGGTGGCACCGCAAAGCTCCTTGGTGTAAGAGATGGCGGTGTCAAGTAAGGTCAGATAATCCGACTGCATCTCACCGACGCCCACGACGCTTACGCTGTCCGCCACGTTTCCGCCTCCCACCGCAGCAATGGCCTCGCCTACGCGGTTGGTCCATTCGGGTATCTTGGTCTTGTCGTAAATGACCTTGGAAAATGCCGTGTCGGTCATGTGCTTCATGGCCATGGCAAAGCCTCGGTTGATGAAATTCTGATTTGGAATCAGAGACGTTATGGGAGAGGTGCCGTGGAAGCAGTTCTTTGTACTATACCAGTTAAAATACGCAACGGGATAGAGCCTGCAGCCCGTCTTTCCACGGCGAATGACGCATCTTTGAGTGGATTTTTCAAAGCACACAACGCCGTCCTCGCGCCAGAATTTGATAAGGTAAGTAGCCTTCTCCTCGTCCTCTCCCACAAGCTCTATATCCGAGCAGTCCCCTGCAGCGATACCGCCGTCATCGTCGGAGGTGATAAGGCGCTTTGCCTCATCATAGGACAATCCGTTCTGCTCCGCCTCGCGCCTCAGGGAAAGGACGCTCTGTCTGCCCGAGAGGATAATATACTCCTGGGACTGAATGTCGGCGCAGTTTACGTCCGACACGAACAGATTGACAGAATCCACGTTCTCGGTGACGATATCCCCCGTCAGCTCGCCCGCGCCCGACTTATCGGGATCGAAATAGCTGTACAGGACTCCGTCTCCGCTGACTGCCGCATCGTACAGCGCGTTCTGCATGAGCTTATTCATTTTTGAATGTTCCCATCGGTACTCGGCGTGTCGGGAAAGAAGCTTTATACCCTTTCGGATGACCGACTTCTTTTCCTCCTCCATGCAAAACGGAACGCCGGCATCCGTATACACGATGGACGCTTTTTTGGACGTGATCGAGCCCACGATGAAATCAATGATACGGCGTATCACGTTGAAGACGGGCTTTGGCAGGTCGATGCCGTCATTTTGAAGCCACTGGTCTCCGCGCAGATACCTTTCGTTTTTTCTGACCCTCTCGAACAGTCCGATCTTGCGCTTGTATTCAAGCCCCGCTCGGTACTGCTCCCAGGTCTTGGTGGTTTTTGAGTTCATTTTCTTCTCCTTTTTTCATTACTTAAAAACCGCAAGCAAGAGCTTGTCGACTCTCACCCTGCCTCGTCCGCGAGCGGTGATCCTGAAGACCATTCTGTTGAATCTTCCTGTGTTCACGCGGCTGTCGGAATAAGTGATTCCTCCCTCGTCAGGGCAAACGACCTGCGCCACGACGGGCTTTTTCATTCTGTCACCTATCAGCGAGATCTCAAAGCCCTCGTCCAAGAGTGAAGATTCGCTCATCACCCGTCGGATGCGTTTGGGGCGGTCGGGCATAGAGAAATCAAGATCAGAGGACACATATTCCGCCTCGATAGGTCCCGGTGCCTCCATGTCCCCTATGGAAATGTCCTGCTTAAACTGCGGGGAAAAATTCAGCAGATATTTTCCGCTCAGCATGGCAGTCTCTCCGCCGAGCGTGAATAATCGATCGGCGGGGATGGAGTCGAAGGTGTACCAGTTGCCGGTTTCCTCGCAATAGACGAAGACCGGCTGGTCGTCGCTGTTGGTGTCCGCAAACCACACCTCGCCGTGAAGGGGTGAATAGTGCGCCACGGCGCCTCGGCAGAATCCGGCGCTGAACAATTCGGAAACAGGACCCGAAATACAGGTCGCGCAGAAATTGTTCAGGCGGTTTCCGACCTTGTCCCAACGGAAAATTCCGCCGGGCGTCACCGAGTAAGCATATTTGCCCACTGCCGCGCCTTGTGGCGCAAGGCAGCCAACGCGGTCGCTTACGCGAGTGATCTTCGGCACGCCCTTGCCCGAAAAATCTCCGAGCCAAGCCCCGTTTTCGGTGAAGATAAGCATCTTCTCGCCGTAGGACACTGCCGCCGTCACCGCTTCCCTGCCGTCTCCAAGCAAAGCCGTGTCGGTCACGGGGAAATACATCTCCGTGGAGTCTGCGGCCATGCCGCGTGACATCAGAAGCGAGCTTTCGTCCACATCCCGCAGAGCAAACACGCGGCTTCTGTTCTCTCCGCCGAAAAGAAGGACCTTTGAGTCGCTGTCGCCGCCGCTCTGCGCGGCTCTCGTAACCCCTTCCAACTCTCCCCGACGACACATGGACTCGTCAAGGCGAAGGAGAAAGCACATCTCGCATTCTGCGGGAAGCACGTTTGAGACCTTGATTCGCATACCCTCGTTTGCAAGCGCAACATTTCCGTCGTACTTCACGCCGTTCAGGGTGCAGCCAAGTATCTCCGAACATTTGATGCCCAGCTCCAGGTAGGAAAAGGACGCGTCCATCAGCTTAAAATGAACGATTATCCTGTCCGACAGGAAATTCACGGGCTCGTTCACCTTGCCCGGAGCAACTCCCGCCCAATCTCTGCCGTAGATCGGCACATAGCCTGTCTCCCGTTCGACACCGTCGTGGGAAACGCTGTAAATATCCACCCCGTCCACCAGATACAGTCCACCGCGACAGTAGAAGAAATCTGCCCTGCCGTCAACGCTCGAAACGCTTCCAAGCTCGATGCTTCCCATGTCCTCGCAGTCTGTCTCGTAGATCACGTTGTCCACCAGGCAAAAGAGCTTCTCTTCACCAAATACGTTGCCGCACCAGGCAGTTCTCGGAACTCCCGGCAAGGTGGTGACAGGGTAAAATCCCTCTCTTTTTTCAAGCGACCCGTCGTGAAGTATCCTGAAATTGCGACAGGTGTAGGCTCCGCTTGACACCCGACGGTCAATGCCGGGAAACTTGCTGACCTCAAACAGCTTTTCAGCCTCGCTTAAAATCAAATTTGCCATACAGTTTTAAAATTCCTTTCTGCCGCACAGCGGCTTTTTTCTGCACAAACGAAAATTATTGTAAAAAATAACCGTCCAAGAAGCTTCTTTTCGGGGCAAAGGAGAAATCCTCCTCCCTCTCGTCCTGAAAAAACGGTCTGCTCATAACCGCATACCGAAGAGCCTCGGGGGAATGGGTCACGGCGTGAGGCGTTCCCGACGCATCGTCGGGGACTATTCTGTCGCACAGGAGCGCGGGAAGTGAGTTGATTAAATTCTCACAATCGGGCGATATGAGAATACCGCCTTTGCCTTTTGTTGCCAGTCTGTCCCGCAAGACCCGCCATCCCGCCACCCGCCGGTTGTCCGCACGGACAAGGGGTGGCATTCCGCCCACAGAGGACATGATCTCATACCCGCTGAGACCCGTATCCTGCCTTCTGTTCCACAGGTCGGGAGACGCCACGGCATAGCGCACGTCGTATCCGCAGCAAAGCTCAGCCACCTCCTGCGCCGCCTGCGACAGGGTAAGCGAGCTTTGACAGACCTCACGACACACGTACATGGTCCCGTCACGATCATAGCCGATGAGCAGTGCCGCCAGCATATCAAATCCGTAATCCAGTGCCGCAAAATATTGTGTATCATCTTTCGCAACGGCAATTTTGCGCACGTGGATATTGGGATCGAATTCGGGGAAGAACTGCCCGTCAAAGACCTCCCAGCTTCCCTCAAGCCAAGCCTTTCTCAGCTTTTCCGGGAGCGTTTCAAGTTGACGAACGTAGTCGGGCGACGACTCGGTCAATGCGGGATTGTCATAGACTCGCGCAGGGATAAACAGGTAGTCGTCGGGGCGCTCACCCGGTCGAAAATTCCTGTCCACGAACAGACGCTTCACCCAGGCGTGTCCCACGCCGCCGGGATTGCAGGTCAGGTACATTCGCTTAGGATAGGGATTGACTCCTCGCAGGCAAGCCTTGAAGATCTCAAATTGCTCCTCTCTGAGTTGTGTGGCCTCGTCGATGGCAATGATGTCAAATTCCTGCCCTTGGTAGCGCAGGGAATCCCGCGGACTTGAACAGTAGCCCAGCTTTATGACCGAGCCGTTTTCAAAGTGGAAGGTCTTCTCACCCTCGCTGTAGCGCATGAGTGCGCCGTATTCCCGCAGGAACGGAAGCACGTGGTTGCCCTCAAGCTCTGCATAGGAGCGGCGGATAATGATGCAGCAGATACCCGGATAGCGCAGGCAAAGCCCAACAAGCTTTCGCCGCAAAGCCCAGGATTTTCCGCCGCCTCTTGCACCGCCATAGGCCGTGTACTTTGCCCTTGAAGCAAAAAACTCCTTTTGCTTCTCGTTGGGAACGCCCGAGATCAGGATCTCACTCATTGCCCATCCGAGAGAATATCGTGCTCAAAGCGGATTACAGTCGTGCTCTCCTCTTCCTCGACTTCGTTCCCAAGCATATTTTTCATGTAATATGCAAGGGTAGTCGAGGATAGGTCTGAATTGAGAGCTTCGTCCTCGAACACCGACAGCAGAGCGCTGTATTCACGGGGAAATCTCTCCCGCAGGCTGTCAAGATCTTCCCGTCCGATACCGCAGAATCGGCAGAATCCCGCAATGTTGGGAAGAATACTTTTCTTGCGCTCCTCCTCTCGTGTACGGCGGATACATTCGATCACATATTGCTCTACGATCTCGGGAAGCAGTCCTCTCTCGGCCAGAGCCACGAGGTCGATCGAATGACCCCCGCCCTTTTTCCTTTTCATCTTCATTTTCACACCTCCTTTCCGTTTGTGCACGCTGATTATACCGCTCAAAAAAGTACCAAAAGGTATCCCTAAATCCCACTTAGTACCAAGAAAGCCTTGAAAACAGAAAAAAAAGGGTGTATAATAAAGAAAATTTACGGAAAGGAGTCACTATGGTATATATATCGACAAAAAAGATCTTGGGCGCGGCAAGCGAGCAAAAGATCAAATCCTTGCGCGTTCTGCAGTACGGCGACAACAAGGAGTTTTTCGACTCTATCCTGAGCCGAAAAAACGCAAATTCGCGGCAAAACAGCATTGAGGCCTACGCTCTCCTTGATTTGATGCTCCTTTCCCTCACAGACATAAAAAAAGCCGTTTTGCGCCGAAGCGAAAACGGAAAGCCTTATATAGAAAATGAAAAGGTCGCCTTCAACCTGTCCCATACAGACGGCGCGGCGGCTTGCATCATAGATACCGAAGGCGGTGACGTTGGCATCGACTGCGAGCGCGTCGGGCGTGACGGCGAAAAGATAATAAACCGTTTTTTTGATGAAAAAGCCGGGAACGAATACGCCGTATCCGACGATAAGCCCCTTGAATTTGCCCGCATCTGGACGGAAAAAGAGGCCTACGCCAAATTCACGGGAAAAGGTCTTTCCGACTACTCAACGGACTACCCTCTGTCCTGCAAATTCACTCATCTGAGGGACGGCGACCTCTTCGTCACCGCCTGCACACGCCCCGAGGCGATGATTCATATATGGCAAAATGACGAAGATTGACAACAGAGGTATAAATGCGCGAAAACCGCTTGACTGGAACGGCGATTTATGGTAGAATGACGTGAATATTATCCGCACACACAAAAGGAAAGAGAATATGAAGATTTTTTTCAAAAAAACCACATTCCCGTCAGTGTTGGCGTTGATCGTGGCCGCTCTTTTCGCGGTAGCTGTCGGCGCGTACACCGCCGACCTTATGCCAACAGGTGTTGACCGCACCGATCCCGATTTTATCCCCAGCGGTTATTCCGACGTTGACGAAAACGACGGCTGGATCATGCTGGCAGACTCGAACGCTGACGATAACGTAAAGATCCACGAGCAGGAGGACGGCTCGCTCAGTCGGCCCAAGTTCTTCTACGGCGTCGGATACAGAGCTTATTTCCACGAGAGAATGGGTAAGCTGGTATACGTTATCACAAGCTCAAGCTTTACGGGCAACTGGGGTGACGAAAAGCAGTCGGACACCAAAAATTCCGATACGCTCGGTGCCAGATATTATCAGGTATACTGGAACACCCTGAACACGAGCAAGGTAAAGATCCTTGAATTCAGACTGATCACGAGCAGGGCCGACAATTTCACCGTCAGCATGAACAATCCCGGTTACGCCACTTGGGGACTGGAGCACCTTGACACCGTGATCTTCGATTACCGCATACGCAACTGCAATTATATGCGCTGGCAGACCTCTCCCTTTAATTTCTCCGTCACTCTCGTTTCATCGGGCCACGTAAAATTTAACCTTGACGGCTCGGTAGACCTTGACAGCGAAAACAACACCTTCACCCCCGGACAGGTAAACCTCACGGGACTGAAGAAAATATACAGCATCAACTCCGATACCGGAGAGAACGATTTTGCCGCCATGTTTGCGGGTCTGAACGGCACGAAGGGCAAAACCAATCTCAGCAAGGTCGTAATGTACGATACGCTTGTGGACAAGGACGGCGGCAACGCCTCTTACCGCTTGCCAAACAGCTTCTTTAAAAACTGCATCGC
>JAZODH010000051.1:0-19035 GCA_045596925.1 Eubacteriales bacterium | reverse complement strand
AACGCCCTCATCCACCTTTTTGTCGCTTCCCTTTTTCAGCTCGTAATGAAATTCCTTTGGCATACAGGGGAGATTCTCCATATTCCAGCGGGGATTCTCGCTCGGACTGTAATGCTCGATATCCGCAAGAGAGAAAAGGTGGCCAAATGCCCAAGTCACAAGGTAATCGCCCACCTGTATGTATCCTTGGCGCTTTGACTGATTATCGCCGATAGCCGACGCTATATTTCTTGCAAGGCTGGGCTTTTCAGCGATAATGACCTTCATTTTCTCTCTCCTTTCTTATTTAATGATGCTGATCTTCTGTTTTAAGTTTTTGATGTTTATATCTCCGCCGCATTTAAATTCTTCTCCGTCAAGGGTCAGAGACATATTTTCGGGGAAGGTGATCTTGATCCTTTCGGTTCTGAAATAGTCGATCATACGGCAGTTCTCGAATTTGGATGTAGTCACCGCCGTAACGATGGCATTGATGTCCGCAATATTCTTCGGCATCTTCACCATTACCACCTCGAAAAGACCGTCCGACATATCCACAAGGTCGGATTTGAGCTTAACGATACCCGCCACAGACGTCGAGTTGGTGATTCCGCCAAAGCAATATTCGCCTGCGTACTTCTTGTCATTCACCTCAAATCTTAAATCTATGGGCTTTATCTTGGTCAACTCCGTCATTCCGTCAAGTACGTAGGCAAAGTGCCCCAGCACGTTTTTTACCGCCTGAGAGGCGCCGTAGGACGCGGCGGTGAATGCGCCGAAGGACGCAACGTAGGAAAAATATTTATCGCGGCACATTCCCACGTCGATCTTTTGAGGCTCACCCGTGGCAATAAGCTCGGCGGCCTTTTTTATAGAGGTGGGAATTCCAACGCTCGATGCAAAATCGTTGGTCGTACCTGCGGGTATATATCCTATATTTACTTCCTTGCCAGAGGAAAGAACACCGTTTATGACCTCGTTCAGTGTGCCGTCGCCGCCGCAACAGGCGATCACATCGTAATTGCCTGCCTCGCGCTCTGCCACCTGCGCGGCTTCGCCGCCTCTTTTTGTTATATGGATAGTAGGAACGCAATCAAAATTACAAAGGGTCTGAACTATATCGAAAAGTGCGTTTTTGGACTTCATTTTTCCCGCCACGGGATTTATTATGAGCAATATCTTCTTTCCCATTGTATCCTCCTATACGGTTTATGTTTAACGCGCCGAGCAGAATATTTAGGCGCATCTTCTTCCATTTTATATTGTATCAAAAAAACTTCAAATTGTCAATATATGAAGCCGTGTTGACCACAAATTCAAAATACTCTCGGCAAAGTCGGGCGGCGGATCGAAAATCCGCATTCTCGCCTTTGCTCGTAGAGTCCGCAAAGCGGTCAAGACCGTCGAGAAATCTGCCGCTTGTGCTCTCGATCTCCTCAATCCTCTTCATAAGCTCAAAAAGATACTTCCCTGTGGTCGAAATCTTTTCAAATTCTTCAAATTCGACCTTTGAGGAAAGCTCATCAAGTTTTTCCGAAACACACAGGAGCGCCGTTCTCTGCTCTCCCGCAGCAGTCAGCCTTTCACCCAGAGCCTGTGCAAACTTATAGTGACGCGCTACGCTCTTTTTCTTTGCTGTCTCGTCCGCTTCTCCCATAAGTCCGGTTTTTGGAAGCTCATTCAAGTGTGTTTCGGTCAGCCTTGCGATTTCCGCAAGCATTCGGGACAGATTTTTTGCCCGCAGAGCGGATTCTTTTTTTATTTCTTCAAGAATATTTATTTCCATTTCTTTCCCCTTATGCGACAAAAGAGCGGAAAAATTCCGCTCTTTTAGTCTGGTCGCCCTTTGCGCCGATCATCTGATCTCAACGTTGACTCTCTTACCGGTCTTATTTGCAGCCGCCTTCATTACGCTTCTGATAGCCTTGGCGATCCTGCCGTGTCTGCCGATAACGAGACCCATATCGTCGGGAGCTACGTTAAGAGTGAGAGTAACGGTGTCGCCGTTCTGCTCCTCCTTTACCGATACCATATCGGGCTCGTCGACGATAGCGCGGGCCATGTCGCACAATACTTCCTTCAAATCAAGCATTACACTTCACCGCTTGATTATCAGTCGATTGCGCCGGACTTCTTGAGAAGTGCCTTTACCGTGTCTGTGGGCTGTGCGCCGTTTGCGATCCACTTCTTTGCCTTGTCTGCATCGATCTTGATGTCAGCAGGGTTTGTGAGGGGGTTGTAGTAACCGATCTCCTCGATGAATCTACCGTCTCTGGGGAAACGGCCGTCCGCTACAACTACGCGGTAGAAGGGAGCCTTCTTTGCACCCATTCTTGTGAGTCTGATTTTTACTGCCATGGTAAAATCCTCCAAAAAATATAAATAAATTTTTATTTGAAATCCGTAAAGTTTAGAACGGAAGTTTCATCCTTTTGCCGAGCTTGCCCAGTTTATTTGGGTTCATGCCCGAAAGCTGTTTCATCATTTTACGCACCTGCTCGAACTGACGGAGGAGCTTATTTACCTCCTCGACGCTGGTGCCGCTGCCCGCCGCGATTCTTTTTTTGCGGTTGGCGTTGAGTATCTCGGGCTTTTCCCTTTCCTGCTTTGTCATAGACTTGATGATAGCCTCTGTCCTTGCCATCTGCTTTTCATCAATCTTTGCGTCCTTCATCTGGGACGGATTCATGCCCGGGATCATTCCCATTATCTGCTCAAGAGAGCCCATTTTTTTCATCTGAGCGAACTGGTCAAGGTAGTCGTCAAGTGTGAACGTCTGACTTCTGATCTTCGCCTCAAGCTCTGCCGCTTTTTTCTCGTCGTATGCCTGCTCCGCCTTTTCGATAAGAGAAAGCACGTCGCCCATGCCGAGGATTCTCGATGCCATGCGGTCGGGGTGGAAAGGCTCGATGGTATCAAGCTTTTCGCCCGTACCGATAAATTTGATAGGCTTGCCCGTCACCTGTCGGATAGACAGCGCCGCGCCGCCTCGTGTATCACCGTCCAGCTTTGTGAGCACGACACCGGTAATATCAAGGAGCGAATCAAAGGTGGAAGCCACGTTTACCGCGTCCTGACCGATCATAGCATCCACGGTCAGCAGTATCTCGGACGGCTCTACCTTTTCTTTTATTGATCTAAGCTCCTCCATCAGCTCTTCGTCTATATGGAGGCGTCCTGCGGTATCGATAAATACCATATCGTAGCCCTTTTGGACGGCGTGCTTTACGCCCTCCTCGGCGATCTTCACGGGAGACGTTTTGTCACCAAGCGTGAAAACGGGGATATCGAGCTTTTCACCAACGACCTGAAGTTGTTGTATAGCGGCGGGACGGTAAACATCGCAGGCTACAAGCAACGGGTGCTTTCCCTGCTTTTTATAAAGTCCCGCAAGTTTTCCCGCGTGGGTTGTCTTACCTGCGCCCTGAAGACCCACCATCATAACGACTGTGGGAGGCTTGGGCGAGATGTTGAGCTTGCTCTGGGTAGCACCCATGAGGTTTGTAAGCTCCTCGTTTACGATCTTCACCACGTGCTGTGCGGGCATAAGGCTTTCAAGCACCTCTGCGCCCACAGCTCTCTCGGATACGGTATTTATAAATTCACGCACGACCTTAAAGTTAACGTCCGCTTCAAGCAAAGCCAGCTTGATCTCTCTCATGCCCGCTTTGACGTCAGCCTCGGTCAGCTTGCCTTTGTTTCTGAACTTTTTGAAAGCGTTGTTCAGCTTTTCGCTGAGGCTCTGAAAAGGCATATTTGTGCGATCCTTTCTTATTTTAGTATGTCGGCAAGCTCTGCGAGGTGCGCTCGGATCTCCTCCGCGCCCTCAATATCCTGCGACACCGAAATTGCTTTTTCAATGACCTCGGTGGCCCTTGCGTTCTTCCCCGCAAGTCCCAGCCTTTCCTCGTAGAAAAGAAGCTCCTCTTCGGTTTTCTTGATTATATCGCGCACGCCCTGCCGTGAGATCCCGATCTCCTCTGCGATCTCGGATAGCGACAGGTCGCCGTTATAATACCAATCAAGAACGTTTCTCTTCTTTTCACTCAAAACGTCGCCGTAAAAATCAAGCAGATAGCCCATATTCAAATTCTTTTCAAACACAGTTTCACCGCCTAAAATCAGCTGTAAAGCAATTTGCTTTACACATTATACTACGCCGGTTCCTTTTTGTCAATAGGTATTTTTAATTTTTTTAAAAAAATCCCGAGGCTTGTGCCTCGGGAAAATAATTTATCTTACGCAAAGATTTGAGATATTGATTCCGTTACAGCTTCTGAGAACGATGTTATGGTTCTTACATCTTCCGTTTGTGTCAATGGTAACGTCTTTAAGATTTATGTTATGTACCTTATATTCGCCGTCGTCAAAGCCCGTAAGGAAAATAGGCTCCACCTCGTGAGCCGTGCCATCAGCCTTCACGCGCTCACCCGTGAAAAGGACATTTTCAAAATAAAAATCTCCGATAAAGGGCGGGTGCTTTGCTCCCTTGCCGTCATCGTTATAATTTACGGAAATGACTCCTATGCGAGTAAATGTGGAATTCCACACGTGTATGTTTTTAACATAGCCGCCGCGTTTTTTCGTCGACTTGACCGAAAAGCCGTTGAGCAAAGTTCCCGCGTCGCAGTCCCAAACATAAATGCCGTCGACTCCGCCCGACATCTCGCTTCCCACAGCAAGCGCGTGACCGCATACAAATCGGCAGTCAAAAATCTTCACGTTTCTCGTGGGGCGGTTTACAACGTCGCCCTCGGGATTCTTGCCCGACTTGATGGCGATGCAATCATCACTCGTGTCAAATTCGCAGTGGAAGACGGTGCAGTTTTCGGAGGAATCGGGGTCCCAACCGTCGCCGTTCCATATGCCGTGAGAGACGATCTTACAATTGTAGGTAAGCACATCCTCACAGAACACAAAATGAAGGTTCCATGAACAGCCGTTGCCCATGGTAAGACCGTTCAAAGTGATATTCTTTGTGTTGCACGCGTTAATAAGGCGAGGTCTTGTTCTACCGGGGATCGTCTTGTGATTTTCAAAGGTCTTAAGCTCGTCGCCCAAGGACTTCATGTAATCCGCCATGCGGACAGTCTCGATGTCGATGACCGCATCGCAAAGCTCTCTGCCGCCGCCAAGGATCGCGCCCTTGCCGTAAAGCATTACGTTCTCTGTATTGGCACCGCCCTCGAAATCAAGGTCGCCTATGGCGATCAAGGGGCTGTAGCCCTCAACAGTCAAGCCCTCAAAGCGGGTCTTGATTTTCGGCAGGTAATCGTCGGGGTTTGCCGTGCCCTGAATTGTCGCGCCCTCGCACAGGTACACGTCCATGTTGCTGTGAAGCTTGAGGGAACCCGTCATGTAAGTTCCTGCGGGGAAATAAAGGGTCTGACTCTCACCGCAAGCATTGATCGCACGTCTCAGTGCCTCGGTATCAAGTGTCTTTCCGTCACCCGTCGCGCCGAAATCGCGGACGTTTACGAAATCGGGCATCTTCTTTGTGCGAAATTTCTCAGAGATGAGAATGATCCTTTCCGTGTCCTTTTTGGCAAAGACCTCGACATTATATGATGTATCAGGCTCAAGATCTTCAATGGTGAAATCGGTCTTATCGGTAGTTAAGATCTTTTCTCCGTCAAGGAAAACCGAATACTCGGCACCCCTAACAGGGCAGTCGCAAAGCTCCCAGTAGTAGGTTGCATTCGAAAAGGTGAAAATACTCTTGATCATGTCAATTTCCTCACAAGTTTTTCTTAATTTTACCACAGCGCACTGTGATTTACAATACCGGTCTACAAAGTGTCACGCATTTACAATTTAATGTGTGTTTATCGGGGTCTGTAGGCAGGCATTTTGCCGTAAAGGAATAAAATTCCCGAGCCGACTCTATATCGTTGAGCATGTGAGAGTCGTAGTCGCCCAAACGGCGCTCAAAAAATTCACTCATCTTTTCAAGCATTCTTTTCCCCCTGTTACCAAACAAATGGAATAATTCTGTATTTTACTCGCTTTTTGTAGTCGGAATAACCCTCAAGTCCCGCTTCAAGCACATTTTCTTCGTTTATGATTCTGACAGCAATGACCGCCACGTAAGGCAAAAAGCAAAGAAGTGCCCACCATGAGCCGAGAATGACGGGAATTGAGAGAAAAAGCCAGATAGTCACCGCGTACATTGGGTGTCGCACGATGCTATACAATCCCGTGTCAACCACCTTTTGGTTTTCCTGTACCTTGATAGTTCTTGAAAGGTACACATTTTCCCGCATGACCTCGGCGTAAAGAGCGTAGGACACAAGCAGGACGGCCGAAGCCGTGACAACACACCACACGGGCACGTGGCTCCAGCCGAAGCGGAAATCAAGTCCCGCTACGATAAATCCGCAAAGAAAAAGCAGAGCCGACAGGGCGACCACGCCTTTTTGGGTGTTTTCCTTCTCTTTGGCGTCAAGACGTTTTTGTAAAAGCTCGGGAGATTTTATAAACAGCACTGCCCCGAGCAGAAGCATGGGGATAAAAAGCAGACCGATAAAAAGCCGGCCGTTTACAAAGTCTAGCGTTCCTGCGGGTATAAATAAAAGCGCCCCTGCAAGCAAAAGTCCCATTATGTATTTTGTCAGTGCGCTGATAAATAGCTTCATTTCAAGGTCTCCTGTTGACTTGCATAAGTTTTCCATATTGATTATACCACAAACAAAAAGCTCTTGCAACAATTTATTTGGGTAAAGAAAAAATAAAACATTTGTGTATTAAATAAAATAACGCCCTATGACTTTTAAGTCATAGGGCGTTATTTTATCATTAAAAATTATTAGGCTTTTCGGGAATGACCAGAGCAGCAACAATGTATGCCAAAACCCCACACCCCACAAAAAGAGCGGCTAATACCCATAGCAATCGAACAACTGTAGGATCTACGTTAAGATACTCAGCAAGTCCGCCGCAAACACCGCAAAGCTTTTTATCGATATTGGATTTATAGAGTTTCTTTTCCATTAGTCATCACCTCATGATTTAATCAAGCGGCTTCATTGTGGGGAAACCACATCCCCTAAAAACCACTTCTTATACCTTCTTAAAATTTCTTATAAGTCCACCGCAAAATCCCTTATTTTACAAGGCTTTTGGGCACTTCTTATAAGTTCTCATAAGTTCTCATAAAATAATATGAATTTGTGGTAAAACGTTGGTAAATTGAATTTCCGTTGGTAAATTGTTGGTAAATCGTTGGTAAAAAATCAACGAAAACTCGCAATCTGATTCTGGCATTATTATACCGCAAAATGAGCAAAAAGTCAAGAGGGGGAACAATAATTCCCCCATATTGTTATTGAAAAAGCTTTTTGTCGAGCCCCTCAAAGCTTTCCATCTTAAGTTCTTCGGTTACTGTATGATAAATGTCCATTGTAGTTGAAATATCGGAATGTCCCATAATCGTCTGTATGATTTTAACTCGGGGCTCAACCTCGCACATACGGGTACAAAAAGTATGTCTCATTGTATGAGCGGAAAACTCAGGAAGGAGTTCAGGAGCTCTGTCCTCTGCCTCCGCCTTTTCCATTTCTTCTTTATTGTATTCGGCGACAATTCGGTCAATAGCTCGATTGATCGAGGATGGACGCATAACGAGACCGTACCGGTTTGTGAAAACCCAATTACTGTATCCGTCAATTACCATCCCGGCGGTTCCCTGCTTTTCCTGTCTTGCTCGTTCTGCAAGCAAGGCCTTGCGAACCGGCTCAAGCATAGGGACAACTCTTGTGCTACTTTTGGTTTTAGGCTCGCTGATTTTATACTCAGACCGACCGTCTTTAGTTGGGCGATACAGCAAGGTTCGGTTTACGCTAATTACGCCTTTTTTAAAATCACAATCGTCCCAAGTCAGTCCTGCGAATTCACCAATTCGCAATCCTGTCCAAAAAAGCACCGTAAAGGCATTCGCCCACTTTTTATAGGTTTTGCTGTTTTCAACGAACTTCATAAATGCTTCCTGCTGTGCTTTGGTAAGAGCCTGTCTTTTAGCCACGTTGCGCCATTCCTTTAAGCCCTTAATTTCCTTCATCGCTCCGTCTGCAGGATTGCAACGAAGAAGACCGTCTCGAACGGCTCTGGTGAAAACAGGATATAGGATCGTGTGTATGATTTCCATACTGTTAGGCTTAAAGCCATTCTTGAAAATCAATTCCTTGTAAAAATCTATAATTGTGCTATATTTCAAGTCCGCCAGCACGTGGCGACCCAAGCCGCCACGTACGTACTTGTTGTACATATAAATGTAATTGCTTCGAGTGCTTTGGCGCAGTTCACATTTGCTCTCTATATATCGATCGAAGCATTGATTAAGCGTCGTTCTTTCCGCGTCATATATGTTAACACCGGCAAAGCTTGCACGGTCAATTTCATTCTCCATATCTCGGAGTGCCCGACAGTTTCTTTTTCCCTTTGGAACGCGGTCGCTTGGTGTAAGCTTCCAGCTGTAAATGCTGTGAGCAACACCATTCAGATCCTTGTAACGATACTCATAGCGTCCGTCGCTCCTCTGAAACTCGTTTTCGTTAAGTACTCTGTTCCTGTTGTCTTTTCTTCTGATAGCGCTAATAATATAAATCCCCTTTCTTATTTGTTTTAAATTGAATACTGTTCGTCAAGAAACTTTCCGAACAATTCCTTTTTGATTAACGTCTTGGTGCCGTTCTTCAGAATGAACTTTTCCGAAGGATTTTCCTCGACAATCTTGCGCATCTTGTTTTCGCCTATGCAGAAATATGCACTTGCCTGTTCGATTGTAAGATTGTACTGACGCCAGAAATCGATCTGGGGGATTGCCATACTCATTGTATATTCGTTCATCATAATTTTTTCTCCTTTATTTTCGTGTTGTTTTACTGCTGTGATACAGTCCGTCTAAATCATATAATCCGTTCGTTGAATATGTCTATATACTCTTCTACGTTTGCCATACTTGTGTTTTATTGCAATTCTGAGAAAGAGCGTTAAACAGTGGCAAGAATTCCTTACTATAGGGGGGCAATTCTAACAGTTGTGTCAACAATCATTTTTAGCTCCTTTCGTTTCTTCATACCGTTCCTCTGGTATGTTTTTATTTATCTACTTGTTCTTTTTTCTCCTATGATGGATACGTTCTGTCTATATTATGTTAGATATTTTTCTGTGTTAATTTATTTATACTTGCAAATAAGTCACGGTCACGTCATTTCTGAAATGCGCGAGGTGAAATATACTTGTTGCTAAAAGACAAAGCTTATCATACTTTATCGGTTTGCCCATTTTCTTGGCTTTTTTTCGAGACTCACTTCGCAGGTGATACATGCCACGTACAAGCGACTCCTTGAACAGTGCAGGCTTGCCTGTTTTCTTGTTTATCTTTGTGGTTTCGTATCTGAGCCTTACTTCTTTTTCAAGCTGTTCTCTTCCTTCCTTTGTTTGACAGAGAAACTCGTAATAGTCGTATGCACGTTGAGCCTGAATGGCTCTTAATTGGTGAAAGTCTATCTGATTTTTAAATTCTTCGGGTGAAAAGATCGGCTCGTCGGGGTCCTTGTCTTGAAAGTAGGATTTCACGAAGGCTACGTCCTCGGGCAACAATCTCTGTTCCTGTCGGCGTCCTCCCTTTCCTTTTTCGACTATTACCACGGGGTACCCACTCTCGTCGTAGCCAAAGTCGCTTCCTGTCAGCCTTTTCAGCTCTGCGCGCCGTATGCCGACGCAAGCCTGGAAATCGATTATTCTTTGGAACTTCGGATTGTGCATTTCTTTTTCACCTCTTTCATTTTTCTCGTTATTTTTGCGTCCGCGTATATAATGCGCGGTAATCCTTTTAGGTTTTCTGATCTCTTTAAGCGACACCGAGTGGTATAGCCCCACCGGTGCCAGATAGCTGTGAATTGTGGATGGTGTCAAGCCTCGAGCAACAAGGTGATCGGCGTAATCCTGGATGTGATTTGCCAGATCAGCCTTGTTTTTTGCGTTATGTTCTTTACGGCAATAGTCAATATACTTTTTGTAATTGCTGACGAATGCCCGACGGGTTACGTTGTTTTCGTATTTTGAGAAAAACTCCTTTGCCTCGTCGAGCATCTGACGGGTGATGGTCTTCTTATATTTCAAATCTATCACTCTCCTTTTATAGGAGTATGATAGATATTAGTGATTTGAAAGGTTTTCTCCAACAAACGCGCATTTCAAAATTTTCTCACAATCCGGGAGAATAAACTTCATCGCCTTGCCGTGCATGTCCACTAAAGAATCCACTGTTTTTCTCTTCTCCTTGAGCCATGCAGACTTCCTGTTTCTTTCGTCTATTGCAGTCTTCATCAGACACGTGAACATTGTCAGCACCACCTGCGCATCATCATTAATCAAGTTTGCTTTTGTTTCTAATTCGCGGCAAATCTGTTCCACATTCGTTTTTCTCAAAATCTCATTGTACAAACAGCACCCTAATTCGAACTTGAATTTTTCCTCATCTTTCACGTTTTCGAGCCACGAGAGAATAAGGTCAACGTCAACCTTTGCCATCCACTTATTAAATATTTTTTCTACCTTCATCTGATCAATCTTCTTTTCCATAATAATATTCTCCTTACTTTTAACTTTTTTTACTTTTCTTTCTATATTTTCTTTTTCTGCTTTATTCTGTTCCGACTCCGTCATAAATTACAAAGGTACAACAGAGTCGGAAAACTTTTATCTTATATCTTACGCAATCGTTATTGCCAACGCTTCTCTACAAAAATCATCGGCAAACTGTTCGGGCGTCACACCGTAGCGCTCCAGAAGCGTGGACGTTACCGGTGACAGTACCGGGTTATGATAATTCGCACCCTTAATCGATACGATATCTACAAAAGCGTAGACGGGGATACCCAAGTTGGGTATCTGAATTCTCGCGGTGATGTTTTTAACATTGTTTGGAATCTGTGGCATATTATTCGCCCCAAAACAGACTACGTTATCGATGATGTCTCGGTAGCTTATCTGCTGATAAATAGTGGACTCAAGACCAAAACGAGTCATATAAGTATCATTTCTTTTAATGTTGCATTTCATAATTGATATATTTCCTTTTATAATAGAATTTTTTAATTAACAATTATTGATCCGACACATCGTCATCATCACAAAAAAACGCTCTTCACATATTTACCGTTCAGGTCATATGTGATACGCACACTATTTCCATTTTCATCATGTGTAAGACGCTGAATTTCTGTGCTCGTACAACAGAAGATATCGTCTTCATCAAATTCAAAATCTTCTGCAAATTCGAGTTCTTCTACACACATATTGAAAAGGTGCTCCATATAGTCTTCTATAGCAATTTGGTGCCCCTCCGGCGATTCGTAGTATATATCCGTATCATCTTCTTGGTACTCAAGGAAAGAATCAATGTGATATTCCGCATAACTGCGTACCACCTTCTCCACATCGCTGTAGGTTTTAAATCCATAATCCATAAAAACGTATATTTTCATTTTTTCTCCTTTTTGTGTATCCGCTCTGCCTGCGCGAGGCAGAGCGTTTTTCTTTTTTTCTTAAGCGTTTATTATGTCGGACATCAGCTTTACATAATGATCAATTCGACCGCATATATAATCACCACCGTCGCAAATATCGCAAACTTCATTTTTGTATTTCTCAATAATTCGAGAGGCCTTGCCCGTTTCCTCTTTGAGATTCTTCATGCGCTCCATCTCGTCTGACAGTGCTTTTTTTGACGCACAAAAAAAACAGTTTTTCTCTCATGGTGTTTTTGTCAAGACAGATGTTGCACATAACTCGATAAAACTGCAATGTTCTATCCAGATCGGCTTTGGTGTCAATTTCATTCAAAATAATCGAACCAAACGCCATGAAATATTCGGAAATATTTTGTCCCATCCAATGATCCGCAACTTCCATGCATCTCTTAAGATCGAGCTTCTCTATACAATTCTTCAGAATGGTATCGCTCGCTTCCATAATCTTTTTGTCCATAACGTTGAACTTATCCATTTTTTACTCCTTCTCACCTTACGGTGAAGTTAATAGTTTGTTTTTTCGGTCACACGACCCGGATCTGTCCGGACGTATCCTGCGACCTCTATTCAATTGTATCCGCCTCTCTTGAAGATTGTCTGTCCCCCCGCTCGCCAGAGACTGTGACACACTAATTTCCAGAGGTAAATGCGAACTGTATTTTGTCAGCACTACCGGGCCCTTGGCTGTGCCTGTGTCAATATAATACCACAAAAAAACAGGGAATACAAAAGCATAATTGAGTTGTTTTTATATATACTTTCAACACTTCGTATGTTGCATTAGCATCAAATCAAATGAAAAAATATACGGCCAAAAAGATGTAAAAAAAGGCTCCGAACTTTTTTGTTCGGAGCAAATTATTGATTTTTGGTACTGTTTATAGTATAATTGAGACGAATGGAGGGGTGTTATGAACTTTTCTGTTGAAAAGAGAAACAAATATCTTCAGTTGATGATAAAATTCCAAAAGGAGCATATTGAAAAAGGTGAGCAATGTAACATCATCGGAAAACGAGTTAAGTATTTTCGAGATGAGCTTGGTCTCAACAGAAGCGCCTTTTGTAAGTATGCTAAAATTGAAAGAACCACTTTGTATAAGGTGGAAGAAGGCAAGATAACTCCTTCCCTCAAAACGCTCATAAAAATCGTTGACGCTTTGGGTGTTGTCGAATATGGCTTTGTTCTTCCTGAAGAAGAATTCGATCGCCGTTATATCGACAGCTGGTTCTCAGATTGCAATCTTCATAACATATATAAGCTTGAGGACGAAATAAACAAGTTATTTCAAAACAAAGCTTTTGGATATTACCAAAAAGGCGAAGCCAAGCTTTTCCCTCAACGCTATCTCGAGCTTCTGATGGATAATATCCACGCATCCTTTGCAGCACTTGATCTTGTGGATCACGATAAATATCAGGGGGATTCATTTGAAATGGACACTTATCCCCAGCCGAAAAGCAACGATTGCAACAGAGAGACGAACGTCAATGACAAGGAAGAAGAAGACTTATCCGATTTTTTATAAGTATGTAACCGCCTCGATTGTTTCAGCCTCTGCATCTATTCTCAGAATCTTGTGCCGATCCATTGAAAGCAGATATGCATATCTACCGTCAAAGTCCATATTATTTTTGCTTATAATGCGCTCAAGCATTTCTTTCTCTCGCACAAGCTCGGCACGTTTTGCCTCGCTGATAAAACGAACGCCCACGTTATAACGCGGATCGTTTGCCAGATCGATCTCTTCACTTAGGTCATTTATTCTTTTTACATAGTTAAATGCCGGTTGGGTAAAACGCAAGTCAAACCTGAATGGCATGCTTTTTTGGAAATCATCAAAAGCTTTCTTTGCGGATGTGATTTTGAGAATTATTTCTTTGACATCCCAGCAGTCGTTGCTTATTTGCCTACATAGATATTGGCTGAAACCAATGCAGCCAAAGCGGTCGTCATATTCAGGTGAGCTGTCCTTATAGATTTCACAAGAGGACAATTTAAAAATCCCTTTGAAGTCATCGTCAGTCCACGGATCTTCAAACATCTCATATTTTTGAAGGTTGTTACAGAATTTCTCTTCTTTTTCGTTTCTGAATTCTATATTCTTATCTTGTTTGGACACCCTTTTCAGAAATTCTTTATTTGCAATGACCTCATAACAAATAACCTCAGGCAGATAAAAGAGCTCATCTGTTTTCTTATATTTTTGAACCTTTTCCCGAATATTTCCAAACAAATGGTGCTCACAGTCATTATTGACCGTATAGAACGAAAGATATGAGTCATTGTCCAGCCCTTCAATTTCCCAACCCAAGGATTTAAGATCCGTGCCGTCAAAATCCACGAAATACGAGGCAAAGCATCCTTCCACAGTTATGCTTTTGCCCGGAATCTTTATATCCTTAAAATTCACTTCGGGAGTTATATCAAGCCTGATGATCTCGTTTTCGTCACATACAAATTTCCAATCGGCAATATACTTTAATATTTTGCGGGCAACTTCTTTTGCGTCATCCGATCTCGTATCGATTTTTATTTTGAAATTATAAAATTCTTTTAAAGAATCAATCATAAGGACTTCTACCTCCCTTTTTATATATTTTAACACGAATCATTATTTTTTTCAAGAGGAGACAAAAAGTGAACAAGCAGACAAAACTCGAACTGGAGCTCTTTTACAGAAAGATGAAGGATTGTAACGTAGAAGACACTCAGATAGGACAGAAATTAAAATACCTGAGAGAGTGCATGAATATCTCTCAAGCCGAGCTTGCGAAGCGCGTTGGCGTTGACAGATCGGCTATTATACGATATGAAAGCAACAAAAGCCTTCCTCGACTCAAGACGCTTGAAAAGCTGCTGACGGCTCTCTACGCGGACGTGAGAGTATTTACACGTGAAGAGTTTTACGACGAGACAAAAGTTATCGACGAGGAACTCCGTGATTATGACAGCAACGGACATCTCATACGAATATTCAAGGGGCGATTCCAAAAAAAATCCCAAAAGCATTTCAACAAATTGGCCGAAAACGATATTTTCGAGCTTCGAAAGGAAATTGATGACCGAATTGACCAATGTCTGTTCTACAAGTGCGGTGGCAAGAACGTTCTGATACCCGGTGAGGTTTTGTCTTTCATCAAAGAAAACGTCGCAGCTGCCTTCAAGGTCCTGGATACTCTGCCCCACGATAAAGAGTAAAACCAAGTCTATATAGACGGCCGCCCTCTGTCATATGGCAGAGGGCGTTGACTTATTTTTCTTGTTTTTTATTCCTCCTCTTGATTTGTAGTTTGAACTCAGGTGGGACGTGCACGGTCAGATTGCTGTATACCGCTTCGCCGTTCTTGATGTTGATTGCCAGGTTGATGTAGTCTTCCAACGGATTTGACTGATCAAAAAGGAAATCCGAGAAAAAACCGAATTCGGTTCTCTGTTTCGCTTCAAATCCGGAGAAAAGGCTCCCCAAATAGTTTAACTTAGAAAGGAAGCTCGGGGGCCTTGCTCGGTTCATCAACAACTGCGACAGATTATAACTGTTACAGATCACTTGCGGAATGTCAAACTCATTCGGTTGCAATTCTTCTTTTCGCGTCAGACGATCAAATTCTCGTTGACTGATCGGGAAAGAGATCCACACTCCGTCGCTCGTCGCGTTTTTTGAAATCAAGATTTTAATGTTTTGTTTCATTCATACCTCCAAACTTTAGATTTCATCTTAAATATGACAGAAAACAAAGGCGATTAATTTTAACGATTGCACTAAAATTAACGTAGCATAATTTCTTGCATATTTATAGTAAGCGGATACACCGATTGGAGAACAATCATTTCCGCAACACAAAATTATGGAGGAACATAAAATGAAAAACACTAAATTCTTTGAGGTCAAGTGCAGCATTAACCAAGAGGAGCAATTGTCTATCCGAATCCCTTATTCTTGTCACGAGGATTTTTCTCGCACGGTATCGGGACGAAAGGAAAAAGAAATGGCACGTCTGGTAGAGCTGTTCGGCGAATACTCCTTGTTCGACCTCCCCAAGAGACAGACGTTTCAGGCATTGATCGAGGAACGTGCCGAAAGCATATCAACGTTGGACGATATTTTGGCATTGCAGAAAATCGTCAGACTGCTTGGGGCGTTTGATCGGAAATGACAAAAAACAGCGATGAGACAAAAAATCTCATCGCTGTTGTTTTTTATACAAATGTACACACGGCCTTTAAGACTTCCCGCCAATCGTGACGTCCCAATTCGCAAGATATTGAGCAAGAAGAACGGCATCCTTTGCGTTAATGTCGCCGTCGTTGTTGCAGTCGGACGTAGCCAAGTTCGGACTTACATCCCATCCTGCCAAGCGCTGCGCCAAAAGAACGGCGTCTTTTGCATTTATTGTTCCATCTACGTTGCAGTCTCCAAACAACCACAGCTCAACATTCTGAATAAAAGAGTTGTTACCGACAATTACGGTGTACTCACTTGTGGTGTGGTTTGCCTTGCTGACCTTCAGGGTGTAGGTGCCTGCGGCAACGTCGGAGAACGAATAATTTGCAGTGTTGCCCCTGACAACTGTTTCGTATGCTGCTACGCTGCCACCTTCGGGGATAAGCTGCAGGGTAACATCACCGGAGGCATCACCAAAGCTGGTAACCGAGCCGCTGATGAAAGCACCGATCTCAGGAGCAGAAGCACTCTTGATGAAGGTGTAATATACGTATACGGCATTAGCACTTGCATAAACAGCATCCCAATTTAGTCTTTCAGTTACTTCTTGCCCATCGATATATGCCTTAACAGGAGAAACAAACTGAGAAGCGTTTACGCCGCCGATCTGGGTAGGAACGATCTTGATCTCCACCTTGTAACGCTCACCGGAACGGAAGGTATCTTCGCCGTAGAGCAAATTGTCTTCACAATCGTACCAGTTGATATACTCCACAGTGTACAGTTCGGGATAAGCCGTGGTAATCTCTCTGTCGGGTATCTTATCTCCCTGCGGCGCATCCAAATTGTAGATCATGATCGTGGAAATGTCTTTTTTCTTGCAGGTAAAGGTGTACTGCACCTGCTGATTCCATGCACAATCACTGCCGGTGGTAATGGGCGCGGCGGTTTTGCCGTTGACCGTAGCGGTCACGGTAGGCTCGTAGTTCTTGGTATGGGCAAATTCAAAGCCATCCTCGGTTTTGACGTATACCCGTACCTGATACTCGTGACCTGCAATAAAGGTCTCATGCTCATAGACCCAATCGTTTTTGGTCAGATCATACCAGCCAATGCCGTTTTTGATGAAATACCACTGCTCGGGGGGATTCTTCCAATAGATATCCTCATAGGCGTTCTTGGCGGTATTCATCTGATAGCCGCCACCGCGGATGGAGTAGTTGTAATTTGGTTTTTCACCTGCCACGGGAGCTATGACGTTTTCCACGGTGATCTTTTCTACAATGGAGTCACTGCATTCACCGAAGTTATATTCCACGGTGATGTAGCGAGAAGGATCCTGTTCGTAAGCCTTAATTACGTTGGCGTAATAGCCGTTGACCGTAGCAGACACGTTGGGCTGAATGGTGCCATTATCGATCAATGGGAACTCATAGCCGTTGTTGGTGCGGATGTCCACGACGAACTTATAGTAATAATCTGCCGTAAACTTCGAACCCGGGTTGATCTTCCACCAAACTTCGCCGTCGGAGGATTCATACCACTGGCGGTAGTCGGTGTAGTTGCTGTTGCCGCCCACGGCATAGTAAGCATCACTGCCACAGCCTACGGTGTAGGACGGGGTGTTGCCCTCCTTTGGGGCAGTAACGGTCAGATCAACCTCGGGGACAATGTTGGGACACTCACCGAAGTCAACGGACATTACGATGCCCTTTTGGGCGTTACCGCCGTGAGCATTGACGGTGGCGGTTTTATAGCTGATTTCAGCGCTGGTCAAAGGATTAGCAAACCTCACACCATTGTCGGCGACAAGAGTGACTTCCACACGGTAGGAGCTACCCGCCTCAAAGCGCGGGGCATATGCCAGATTCAGCGCTTCTCCGTTTTTATACCACACGATAGAATCCACTGTGCAGCCCTCAGGCACCCAGTACACCTCTTCAGGATAAACGGTAGCGCTTTCACCCGCTACAGGAGTCTCGACGTAGATTTCTACTTCGGAAATCTCCTGATAGACCTCAACATAGCCGTCGGTAGTGCCACGGGTGGCGGGGTCGGTATTGACACCGTTGACGGTCATCACACAGCCTTCCATCACGTAGTCATCCAGCGTATCGGCGGCATAGCGACCCAGCTTAATACCGTCCGAGGTCATACCGTAGATGCGTAGACCGCAGTCGTTCCAAACCGTGATACCGTGGTCCAGGTCACCATCGCCCGTATCGCGCTCAACGTAGAACTTACCATCAAAGATGCTGACGGAAAGGGATCGAGTTTCTCCCTCTTCACCAACAACCATTGCGCTGATACCGTCATCACCGCCATAAACCTCACCAATGATGGTAGCACCGTTTTGAATACTGACGCTGCCGCGACGCGCATTGATACCGTAGCAGTAACCCGTGTGGTAGCCATTGCTTCCGCGAACGGTAGCACCGTCTACAGTCAAGTGACCACCGTCTACCGTAATGGCACTGTTTACAAAATACAGCGTGCCGCCCTCGTAGGTCAGACTTCCCGTGCCATGAATATAGAGAGAAGAATCAGCAGCATCTGTCAATGTCAGTAGCTGAATATAGTATTTCAGGTCATAGTTTCCTGTCAGCGGACATCTGAAAACTGCATTACCCAAGAGGTTCAGGTCTTTGTGTCCGCGCACTACAATCGCTGTTCTCGTGATACCGTCGGGTTCTTTTTCTTCATCGTGGGGAATAGCAGGCAGCATATCCTCTACATCGCCGAGAGCAACATAGCGGATGTCGGAACTTTCCATCGCATACTTGAACTCGTCATAGGAGTAGCAAACGATGGGATAGTGAGCACCGCTGCCCTCGCCGGGTTTTGGCTGGGCGGTGTATGTGATCGATACCCTCATCTGCGTGGCACCGGCATCACAGTCGGTCTCGATCTGCACAAAATTAGCATTGGCGCACTGATAGTCCTTCAGCACAAGGGCGGGGTTTTCACCGAAACGGTGCGTTTCATCAAACTCGTCCTTGATCATAACCTCAAACTCAAGACGGTATTTCTTGCCGACTTCGAGGTCGGTATTTGTGATGCTGAGAATCTTCTTGCCCGTTTCCACATCATACCAGTCATAGTAATTCTCAAAACGAATTTCGTAGATCTGCTCCTTCAGCGTGTATGCGGTGGTAAAGGGAAGGCCACCGGCATTATTATCTCCCTGACGGATGAGATAGAAGTCCTCATCACCCGCTTTGGCTTCCAGCGTAACGGTGTTGAGATATTGGATATCCGTGATATCATAGGTATAGGTCACCGTAGCGACCGTGCGGTCATCGGAAAGGCTGACAACGCCGTATTCCTCTTCCCCCTGCATACCCTTCTGCGCCAGCAGG
>JAZODH010000050.1:0-50695 GCA_045596925.1 Eubacteriales bacterium | reverse complement strand
CATGCCCTGGTCCGTGACCTCCTCGGGCTTGACCATTACGCGGATCTCGCGGCCTGCCTGAATAGCGTAAGCTTTGTCAACGCCTGCAAATTCCGTTGCGATCTCCTCCAGCTTGCGGAGTCTCTTGATGTAGTTTTCAAGGTCCTCGCGGCGAGCACCGGGTCTTGCAGCGGAGATGGCGTCTGCTGCCTGAACGATGATTGCAATAACCGTCTGAGGATCAACGTCGTTGTGATGAGCCTCGATGGCGTGAATAACTTCCTTGCTTTCCTTATACTTGCGGGCAGCCTCAACGCCGATCTGAACGTGAGAGCCTTCAACGTCATGGGGGAAAGCCTTGCCGATATCGTGGAGAAGTCCCGCGCGGCGTGCGATCGTGCTGTCAACGCCAAGCTCGTCTGCGATAATACCGGAGAGGAACGCAACCTCGACCGAATGCTGAAGCGCATTCTGACCGTAGCTGGTTCTGTATCTCATGCGGCCCAGCAGTCGTACAAGCTCGGGATTGAAACCGTGAACGCCAACCTCAAGCACAGCCTTTTCGCCTGCCTGCTTGACGGAGGCCTCCACCTCTTTCTTTGACTTCTCTACCATTTCCTCGATTCTCGCAGGGTGGATTCTGCCGTCGGAAATGAGCTTTTCGAGAGAAAGTCTTGCTATCTCGCGTCTCACGGGGTCAAAACCGGAGAGGGTAATAGCCTCGGGCGTGTCGTCGATGATAAGCTCAACGCCCGTAAGTGTCTCGATCTTCTGGATGTTACGTCCTTCGCGACCGATGATACGTCCCTTCATTTCCTCGTTGGGCAGGGGTACGACCGAGATGGTAGCCTCGGAAACGTGATCCGCAGCACAACGCTGAATTGCAAGGGAAATGATGTTTCTTGCCTTTTTGTCCGCTTCTTCCTTGAATTGTGTTTCAAGATCGATCATCTTCTGAGCAAGCTCGTCCTTGATCTCGGCCTCAATGCGCTCGATAAGCTCGGCCTTTGCCTGCTCTGCGGAATATCCCGCAACTTCTTCGAGCTTCTTGTTCTGCTCTACGATAAGCTCCGCGATCTTTTCCTTTTCAAGCTCGTTTTCCTTGATCTTCTTGTCAAGTGTTTCGTTCTTGCGCTCGAGAGCTTCGTTTTTCTTGTCGAGAGTTTCTTCTTTTTGGGTGATACGGCGCTCAGCGGCGGAAATTTCCTTGCGGCGTTCCTTTATTTCGCGGTCAGCCTCGTTTTTGAGCTGGAAGATCTCTTCTTTTGCCTCAACCAAAGCTTCCTTTTTGCGGGCGTCGGCTTCCTTGCGGACGTTGTCTGCCGCCAGCTGAATAGCCTCGGCGTCGGACTTGCCCTTTTCCACGATTCTCGCGGCTTCCTTTTCGGCGGAGCCGATCTTACCTTCCGCAACAACGCGACGGATGATCACACCAATTACAATGCCCACGACAAGGGAAACAGCGGCGGCAATGATAATCGGAATAATTTTTTCCATTCCTTTTCCTCCTTTTCTTTAAATTTCTTATTTCACTTTAGGGTATAGTGACCTACTATACCAAGTATATTTTACAACAAAAACTTTCGTTTGTCAAGCTATTTTTATATTAAGTCATATTTGTACGGTCCGTATTTGTATCTTACAAGGAAGAAATGTGCCGTAATGCACAATGTCAGCATCGAAGGGCGCCGAAGGTCGTGCTTTGGGGAATTTTTCACAAAAGGGTTGACAAATTATTTTTCCTATGATATAATTTATGTACTGATATCCATATATTTTTCGGTTGGATTATTCTGCGCACGAATGACAACTGTTCGGTGTCCGATGCTCAAAGGATTGCGATCGGGAATGGTCCGGCTGTATGGAATCAAGAAATTTCTTATTAAAAGGAGAAAACAAAATGAGCAAGAAACTTTTGTGCCTGCTTCTGTCTTTGATTATGATCGTTTCTGTTTTCGCTGCATGCGGCAAGACCGACGATAATAATGATGACGATAAGGGCGGAACTGCAACTCCTGTTGACCCCTATGCGGGCAAGGAGCACGCTGAAATCTCCGAAGACCTCTATAACAAGGTTCTCGGCGAGTTCGACACCTACTACAAGGCTGCAAAGGAAGCTACAAACGTTTCCGAGAGATTTGCACTCATGGCTATCGCTGAGGCAAAGCTTCTCTCCACCGGCGTAATGCTTCCCTCTACCGCACAGGGCGGTAACTATGCGATCTCCAGAATCGCTCCTTACTCCATCTCTTCTGTTCTTTGGGGTAACGATTCCGACAGATTCTACACAGCAGTTATCGTAAACGAGGATCCCCTTACACCTGCTCTCCGTGACGAGATGAAGGCTAAGTGGGGCGAGTTCGAGACAGGTGCTGAGTACCTGACATGGGCAAAGACCTTCCTTACAGAGAAGGGCTACACCATCTCCGATACTTACAACCTCGGCTACACATCCGACCCCAAGACTTGGGACGCACTGGCTACATCCAACGCAGCTGACTCCGAAGCTATCGTAAATACTTACGACGGACTTCTTGAGTACGATGCAAAGAACAACCAGGTTCCTGCTCTTGCAGAGTCCTACACTGTTTCCGAGGACGGTCTTGTTTACACATTCAAGATCCGTGAGGGTGTTCAGTGGGTTGACTACCAGGGCAAGGCTATCGAGGATCTCACAGCAGAGAGCTTCGTATACGGCTTCCGTCACATGCTTGACGCTGCAGGCGGTCTTGAGTACCTCGTTCAGGGCGTAGTTAAGAACGCTTCCGAGTACATCGCAGGCGAGATCACAGATTTCGCTGAGGTTGGTGTAAAGGCTGTTGACACGTATACTCTTGAGTACACTCTCGAGGCTCCTACATCCTACTTCACAACAATGCTCGGCTACAACGTATTCGCTCCTATCTCCAAGACTTTCTATGAGTCTAAGGGCGGCGTTTGGGGCGTTGAGGAATATGCAGCAGCAGAAGAAGATTCCGACAAGTACACATACGGTACATCTCACGAGAACATCGCTTACTGCGGTCCTTACCTCGTAAAGAGTGCTGTTGCTGAAAACTCTATCGTTTTCGAAGTTAACCCCACATACTGGAACAAGGACAACGTTCAGATCAAGAACCTCTCCTGGAAGTTCATCTCCGGTAAGAATGCAACAGAGTCCTATGACCTGATGGTTGATGGTACATTCGCAGGCTCCGGTCTTAACTCCGATGCAGCTGCAAAGGCTAAGGCTGACGGCAACTTCGAGAAGTTCGCTTACGTTTCTTCTACAGACGCAACTTCTTACCCCGTATTCATGAACGTATATCGTTCTCAGTACGGTAACTACAACGACGAGACAGTAGCTCCCACAACCTTCACAGACCTTGAGAAGGTAAGAGCTAACCTGGCTATGCAGAACAAGAACTTCCGTCTTGCTCTCACAACATCTCTTGACCGCGGTGCTTACAACGCAACAACAGTTGGCGATGATCTGAAGTTCGCTTCTCTCGTTAACTCCTACACACCCGGTAACTTCGTATTCCTTAAGGAAGAAGTAACTGTTCAGATGAACGGTGCTGACAAGACATACGCTGCAGGTACATTCTACGGCCAGATCATGCAGGATCAGCTCGATGCTGACGGCATTAAGGTTAAGGTTTGGGATCCCACAGCTGACGGCGGCGTTGGTGCTTCCTTCGGTTACGACGGATGGTACAACGTAGAATACAGCCGCGAGCTTCTTGCTAAGGCTGTTGAAGAGCTCAAGGCTGTAAACGTTGAGATCACAAAGGAGAATCCTCTTAAGCTTGAGATTCCCTACTACGATATCTCTGATATCTATGCTAACCGTGCAGCTGCTCTCGAGCAGTCTATCGAGGCTTCCACAGAGGGTCTCGTTGACGTCGTTACTGTTAAGTGCGGTGGTGAGGATGCATACAACTGGTACTATGCAACATACTTCCCTGAAGCAGGCGACGATATGAACTTCAACATGATGGATAACTCCGGTTGGGGCCCTGACTACGGTGATCCTCAGACCTATCTTGACACAATGTTCTTGGGCGGCTACATGCTCAAGTGCATCGGTCTGTATTGATTACTTTCCCGATTTAAATTAAATCGGAATTTTAGCGGCGAGGGGATAGATATTTCTATCCCCTCTGTTGCATGAAAACGGATATTTTCACAGCATAATAACATTAACCTTGCAAATCCTGACCGTGCATCGCGGCACGGTTTTCAAAATAAATTTTTGGGAATAAATATTATGACAAAATATTTGCTTAAGCGAATAGTTCTCGGTCTGCTTTCGGTTGTAGTGGTAGTTGCGATCGTTATGATCCTTATATTCACCTTTACCGATCGTGAAAAGATCTTTAGCGGTGACGGCATCTACACAAAGAAGACCAATAACGAGCGAGAAATATATAAGTATTCGCAGTGGGAAAAATACGGATACCTGGATTACGTTCAGTACACGGATTATCTGATGGAGCTGACAAAGTCCGGTGAGATCGACGAGGAGACCCGTGCCGAAGCGGCGAAGATCGCAAGAAAGGCAGACGGCGACTCTGAGTTGGTCAAAGAATATGTCGAAAAATTCAGACAGCATTATAAATCCTTGGGGTATGAAGTCGTGCGCTGCGACGCAAAGATGCTTACCCCCACAAAGCTTGCTCTCGGAGGAAAACAGCAGTATTTTGCATATAAAGATACGCCTATAATCAAGCGTCTCTTCTCCTTCTTTGGCAGACTCATCAATATTGATAACATCCATTACGTTGAAGACGACATAGAGGACAGAGGTCTGACCTTTACCCTCTATGACCCCGTATATAACACCGAGGAGGGAACGGGTGAGGTGGTCGAGAAGAAATTCTCGCCTGCCATCATGGGTAACGGAACGCGTCATAAGTATTTGCTTTATTTCGATTCCAAGTTCCCCTATATCCACCAGAATCTGGTCACTATCAGACTTGGCACCTCCTATTCGGTAAACCGTAACGTCGACGTTTTCGATACGATGGTATCGCCTCAGGGCGCGTATATCTCGTCTACCATGACCTATCCTACGGGTCTGGTTGAGAGCAGTGCCGACGACCTGCATACGGCAACCTATTCCACTGCAGGTACGCACACATCGTCCACCATCTTCTCGGACCGTTTCACCGACGATTACACAAACGTTTCACCCTTCCTTCAGAATAAGTCGAGACTGGGTTACTCCTTCGTTATCGGCGTTATCGCTTCTATTCTTGCATACTGCGTAGGTCTTCCTATCGGTATTCTTATGGCGAGAAAGAAGGACAAGCTGCTCGATAAGATCGGTACCTGCTATATCATCTTTATCATCGCCTGCCCGTCCCTTGCATATATCTTCATGGTTCAGGCGCTTGGTCGTGCGGCAGGTCTGCCACACTACTTCGATCTGATGAAGGAAACTCCCTTGATGTATATCCTGCCCATCGTGTCCTTGGCAATGCCTTCCATTGCAAACCTCATGAAGTGGCTCCGCCGCTACATGATCGACCAGATGAACTCGGATTACGTAAAGTTTGCCCGCTCCGGCGGTCTTACCGAGGGCGAGATATTCAGAAAGCACATCTTCAAGAACGCTGCTATTCCGATCATTCACGGTATTCCCGGAAGTATTCTCAGCTCTCTTGTAGGTGCGATCATTACCGAGAAGATCTACTACGTGCCCGGTGTAGGTAACATGCTTACCAACGCTATCGCACTTTACGATAACGCCGTTATCGTAGGTCTCACTCTCTTCTATGCACTCATTTCTATCACGGCAATCATTCTCGGCGACGTGCTTATGTCTATTGCCGACCCGAGAATCTCTTTCAACAGTAAAGCGAGGTAAGGAAATATGAATGAAAATTTAATAGATCTCACCGACCTCGGCTTGACTGAGGAGGAGCTTTTTACTCACGTTGAAAACAGTGCTGCAGATGCGGAAAAGATCACCGCGCCCAGATATTCTTACTGGCGCTCGGTTCTTCGCGTGTTCTTCCGCAAGAAGATCAACACCGTTATTCTGCTGATCCTTGCGTTTCTTGTTGTGTTCTCTTTCGTTTATCCCATGTTCTCGGGCTATGATGCTACCGCAAACGTAATCGTTGAGAACGGTAAAAATCTGAACCCCGCCGATGCTATGGATAAATACGGACACAACATCCACTGGATCCTCGGCTCCGGTCCCGCGGGCGAGTCTGTATTTGACAAGCTTTGGTCCGGCTCCCGCATTTCCTTGGCACTTGCATTTGTCTGTGCACTTATCAACATGACTATCGGCGTTGTTATCGGTGCTATCTGGGGCTTCTCCAAGAGGTTCGATATCATCATGACCGAGGTCTACAATATCGTAGGTAACGTGCCGTATATTCTTCTGATCTCGGTTATCGTTATGATCCTGACCGCAAGCTTCTGGAGCATGGTATTTGCCCTGACTCTCACAGGCTGGCTGGGTATCGCCTACTTTATCAGAACTCAGGTTATCATTATCCGTGACCGCGAGTACAATCTTGCTTCCCGTTGCCTGGGAACCTCTACTATGCGTATTGCTATCAAGAATATCCTGCCCTTTATGGTTTCCGTCATCGTAACTTTGGCGGCAACCGAGATCCCTTCGTACATTTCTTACGAAGCGTTCCTTTCCTATATCGGTCTGCAGATGTCCGATATGTCCCTGGGTAAGATCATCGAGCGTGCAAGCGCAAGTATGTTTACTCCCGGTCGTGAGCTTCAGTTCTGGGCTCCCGTTGCGGTTGCATCTATCATTACAGTCGTTCTTTACGTGGTCGGTCAGAACTTAGGTGATGCTTCCGACCCCAGAACGCATATGTAAGGAGGACAGCATGGAAGATAACAAGAAGGTATTGCTGTCCGTTAAGGATCTACACGTAAAATTCCGCGTAAGAGGCAGAATCCTTACCGCCATTCGCGGTATCTCCCTCGATATTTATGAAAACGAGTCGATCGCTATCGTTGGTGAGTCCGGCTCGGGAAAGTCAGTATTTACCAAGACCTTTGCGGGAATGCTTGACGAGAACGGCTATATCAGTGAGGGCGACATCATCTTTAACGATGACGAGCTGGCTGAAACGTACGTTGATTATTCGGATTCCAAGAAAAAGCTGGTCACATCTCTTGCTCTCAGACTTAACAAGTTCTCAAAGCTTGAGCTGGGCGCAGAAACATACCGCAAGATGAAGGACCTTGAGTCGTCGGAAAGAGAAAAATACGAGATCTCTGCAGATGAGGAACAGGCATTTAACGACAAGATCGCTGACCTGACCTTCAAAATGACCGAGATCTTTAACCGCCGCCAGACTATGGACCGCAAAAATGAAAAGAAAGAGATCGCAGACGCGACCGCTCAGATTGCGGCTTATAAAGAGCAGATAAAGCAGCTTACTGCCGAATTTGATGCAAAGAAGGCTGCCAACAAGGCGGCTTACAACAGCGACAAGACCGCTATTGAGAGCTTCCGCTCGGAGCTTGATGCCCTTCGCGCACAGTATAACAAGGAGATCACGGGAGAGATCGCAGAAGCGACCGTTGCCCGCAATCTTAAGATCGCCAAGGAGGTATATCTCTCCGTTGGAAGATTTGGTTATGCAAGACGTCAGAAGCTGATCCGCGACCTGATGGGTGCGCTGAAGACAGCTATGACTATCGGTGTGGATCTCTCCGACGAGGACGCGCTGAACAAGGTTTTCGACACTATTCTTTTCCGTGTTCGTTACATTGACGAGACCGAGGACAGACTCCACGGAAGATGCGTTCTGAATCTGGCAAAGATCAAGGACACCAAGGACTGGACACAGATCAGAGGTAACCGAATCGCCACGGTCTTCCAGGACCCCATGACCTCTCTCAACCCTATTATTACTATCGGAAAGCAGATCTCCTCCATCATTATGAAGCATCAGCACTGCACCGAGCTTGAGGCAAGAGAAAGAGCTATCTCCATGATGAAGAAGGTTGGTATTCCCAACGCCGAAAAGCGTTTTGATGACTATCCTTTCCAGTATTCGGGCGGTATGAGACAGAGAATCGTTATTGCGATCGCTCTTTCCTGCCAGCCAAAGATCCTTATTTGCGACGAGCCTACAACGGCTCTTGACGTTACGATTCAAGCTCAGATCCTGGATCTTCTCAAGAAGCTCCAAAGAGAGTTTAATTACACGATCGTATTTATCACTCATGACCTGGGTGTTGTTGCTAACGTGGCCGACCGTGTGGCTGTGCTTTACGCAGGCCAGATCGTTGAGCTTGGCAGCGTTTACGAAGTGTTCTACGATCCCCGTCACCCCTACACATGGGCACTTCTGTCCTCTTTGCCTCAGTTGGCTGAGAGACAGTCGAAGCTCTTCTCGATCTCGGGTACGCCTCCTTCTCTGTATAATACCATAGTTGGGGACCCCTTTGCACCGAGAAATCAGTATTGCATGAAGATCGATACTCTCAAAGAGCCTCCCATGTTCCGTGTGACGGATACTCACTATGCAAAGACATGGCTTCTCGATCCCCGTTCCCCCAAGGTTGAAAAGCCTGAGGCTATTCACAACATTCATGAGAAGCTCAGTACCGCATTCAATATCTAAGAAAGGCAGGTTGTGTTCATGAAAGAAAACAAGAATGAAAAAGTAAAAGTAAGACACCTGCCCGAGCATGGCCCTACGGACGAAAACGGCAGAGAGGTTCTGCTGTCACTTGAAAATGTTGACATTACCTTTGGTAAGGGAGACAAGGCCGTAAGAGCCGTTAAGAATGCTTCCTTTGATATCTACAAGGGCGAGACCTTCTCGCTGGTTGGTGAGTCGGGCTCGGGTAAGACCACGATCGGACGTGCGGTTATCCGAGTAAACCCCTGTGCTAACGGACGTATCCTTTATAAGGGTGTTCCGATCTCGGGAAAGATCCCGAAATCTCTTGACCGTGAGGTCATCAGAAATATTCAGATGATCTTCCAGGATCCCGCGGCGTCGCTCAACGAGCGTGCAACCGTCGACTATATTATCTCCGAGGGTCTTTACAACTTCAAGCTCTTCAAAAACGAAGCAGACAGAGTTGCAAAGGTTGAAAACATGATCGAGGAGGTTGGTCTGCTCCGCGAGCACCTGACCCGTTATCCTCACGAGTTCTCGGGCGGTCAGCGTCAGAGAATCGGCGTGGCTCGTGCCATGGTCATGGAGCCTGAGCTGGTGGTTGCGGACGAGCCTATCTCGGCTCTTGACGTTTCTATCCGTGCGCAGGTGCTTAACCTTCTCAAGAAGTTCCAGCAGGAGAGACAGACGACCTATCTCTTTATCGCTCACGATCTCTCTATCGTTCGATTCATTTCGGACCGTATCGGAGTTATCTATAAGGGTGATATCGTTGAAGTTGCGGATGCCGAGGAGCTGTTTGACTATCCTCTGCACCCCTATACAAGATCTCTGATCTCAGCTATTCCGATTCCCGATCCCGAGCTTGAAAAGCGTAAGAAGCTCTTTGCTTACGATCCTTCCGTTCACGATTACAGCGAGGAAAAGCCCTCACTGCAGCACATCGGCCACGGACATTACGTTTTCGGCAGCGACAGCGAGATCGAGGAATACAAGAAGATCCGCGAGTCGGGCACGCCTCTCAAGTCGATCACTATTCTGACCGACGAGGAAATGGCTGCCGAGGCTCAGGCGCATAAAGAGGAAGAGGTAGACGAGACGAGTATTCTTGATACACCTATCCACGATACGGGCAATATCCTCTATACGATAGGCTCGTTTATCCCGGGTATCGGTACTATCGCGGGATTTATCGCAGGCGCGATCTTCAAAAAGCATAACTATATCCGCAACTATAAGGCGTGCAAGAAGGGTGCCATTGCGGGACTCGTAACCTTGGGTGCCATAATCGGCTTGTTTGGCCTCGCGTTGCTTTCCTCCCTGTTATGAGAATGAACAAGGGTAGAGATCGCACGCCTGCCGTAAAACCCGTTCAAAAAATCGAGCTCTCCGAAAAGGGAGTAAAGAAAAGAGCCATCCTTGCGGTGGCTCTGCTCGCTTTTGGACTTGCTTTTTTGGGCTACGCAGTATTCAGGTGGCTCAGCTATGATGAGGGATGGATCCGCATTGAGCCGACTGCCCAATCGGCGGAGAGCGTTTCTTCCGATACGATATTGCTTTATGAGCTTGGTGTGTCGGATATGTCTGCTACGGCGGAGTATAAAGCGGTATCTGCCCTTTATACCGATCTGTGTGCTAAGGCTTATCGCATATTCCACGCTGATTACGGCTTCGATGACGTGCATAATCCTTACTATATCAACCGAAACATAGGGCAGGAAATAGAAGTGGAGCCTGCACTCTACCGTGCGTTTGAGCAGATAGACCGAGCGCAGAACAGATTTTTGTTTGCGGCACCCTTTTATACGGAATACAGAAATATGTTCTATGACACCGAGGATTTTTCGGCTGCGCGGTTTGATCCCTATAAAAGTGAGGACGTTGCAAAATATTTTGCTGAGCTGTCTGTATACACCTCAAGCGAGGAGCACGTAAGACTTGAGCTTTTGGGAGATAACAAGGTGAAACTTCATGTTTCGCAGGAGTTTCAGGCGTTTGCCAAAGAGAATGCTATTGATACCTTTATCGATTTCTTTTGGGCGAAGAATGCGTTCATCGTTGACTATATTGCCGAGTCGCTTGTTGAGGAGGGATACTTGTACGGAAGCATCTCCGCCTACGATGGATTTATGAGGACCTTCGACCCAAGAAAGAATGCTTCATATTCCTATAATCTGATAAGCAGGTACGACGGCAAGGTATATGATGCGGGAAAGCTTGAATACAAGGGACAAAACAGTATCGTTTTCCTCCGTTCCTTTAAGACGAGCGACAGGGATATGATCTACTATCGGTACGAGGACGGCACGGAACGTCACGGATACGTTGACGTAAAGGACGGACTGTGCAAAAACGCCCTCGACACGCTGGTCTCCTATTCGCATGACCGCAGTTGCGGCGAGGTACTCCTTTCCGTGATGCCGATCTATATCGAAAACGCAGTTGACCACGAAAGGCTCACGAGCCTTGCCCTTGAGGGAGTTTATTCTCTTTGGTCCGAGGGTACCGTGCTCTGCTACAACGAGGACAAGGCTGTAGTAAAAGATCTTTACGATAACGGAAAGGTCAAGTTTACCGCGGCACTTGTAAAATAAGAAAAGCGCATCACTTTTGTGATGCGCTTTGTTTTTTAAATAACCCCGTGACATTTGCCACTGGGTTGCGTTTATTGTTCAGATTCCTTCGGGGAATATGAGTGCCTGGTTCTTTTCGTGAGATTCGAAGCAAGCAAGCATTACCTGCAGGACGCGTCTCACCTCAGCCTGCGTTACGATCTGGGCTTCTGTGCCGTCGATCGCCTTTACCAGGTTGCGGTAGAAGTCGTGAACGTCGGATACGGGACGCTCGATCTCATAAGTATCAAGTGTGATCTCGTCTCTGGGGGCCATGGTCTTGGTGATTCCTGCCGCCGTCTGAACGGGAATTACTTCCTTTTCGTTCCAAGCCTTCATCTTTGCGACCTTGCACTTCTTCTGCCAGTCCTCGATAAGCGCGGAGCCGGTCTTGCACTGCATATAGAAGCGGGGCATATAGATGAAGTTGTACGTGCCGACCTCGACGGTCGCGCGCTTGCCGCTCTCAAAGGTGAGCATCAGGTGCATTCCGTCGTCAACCTCGTCGGTGGTGATGTTGTTCAGCTCGCAGTAAACCTTTGTGATCTTTTCGGGGATCAGCTGCAGCATCTGGTCGATGAGGTGAACACCCCAGTCAAGCACCATTCCGCCGCCGAACTGCTTGTGGCATCTCCAGTCGGAAGGAATGCCGCGAGAGCCGTGAACTCTGGACTCGATGTTAATAGTCTCGCCGATCTCGCCGCTCTCGATGAGAGACTTGATGGCAAGGAAGTCAACGTCCCAGCGTCTGTTCTGGTGGACTGTGAAGAGCTTGCCCGCCTGCTTTGCGGCGTCGCACATTGCATCGTAATCCTCAAGAGATAGTGCAACGGGTTTTTCGCAAACTACGTTCTTGCCCGAGAGCAGGGAACGGACTACGATGTCGCGGTGAACGTCGTTGGGTGTCGCGCAAACGACGATGTCAATATCCTTGTCGGCAAGGATCGCCTCAAAGGAGTCGTATGCGAAGATGCCCGCATCTCTTGCGGCCTGATTTCTTTCTTCCTTAATATCGTAAATGCCTTTAAGCGTTACAACGTCACTCTTGAGTGCGTGGTTTGCATGCCAACCGCCCTGTCCGCCATAACCTACTACAACAACACTTTTTTTCATGATTTTAACTCGGTCCTTTCGCAATCGCCCTAGAAAATAGCATAGCTATGCATTGCACCTAAATTATAGGACAAATCATGCTATTTTGCAAGACATTTATAGACTTTTTGCGGACATAAATTGCGATTTTGGTGAAATGTTGCAAAAATACAACTGTTGTATTGTAAAAAACGCAAAAAAGCTGCGTTCCTGTTGACTTTTTTTCTATCTTGTGGTAAAATATATAATGAAATAGAAGGGCTTCGGGCGAAACAAAAGCCCGACACCCGGGAATATAAAGAAAGGCGGTTTCCCTCACCGGAGGGAAGAAAAAGTTATGAATAACGTTTTAAAGCAGTTATCTCTTATTGGTATCGTGCCGGTAATCAAAATTGACGACGCAAAGGACGCGCTTCCTCTTGCAAAGGCGTTGATTGACGGTGGTCTGCCTTGCGCTGAGGTCACTTTCCGTACGGACGCGGCAAAGGACGCTATTGCGGCAATCGCCGCGGCGTACCCCGAGATGATTGTGGGCGCAGGTACCGTTCTCACACCCGAGCAGGCTGATATTGCAGTTGAGGCAGGCGCGAAGTTTATCGTAAGCCCCGGTCTTAACCCCGATGTTGTACGCCATTGCACAGAGAAGGGCTATCCCATCGTTCCCGGCATCAACAATCCTTCCGGCATCGAGCAGGCACTTGCGCTGGGCCTTGATACGGTTAAGTTCTTCCCTGCGGAGAACTCCGGCGGTCTGGGTATGCTCAAGGCTATGTCCGCACCCTACGGAAAGGTCAAGTTCATGCCCACAGGCGGTATCGGTCCCAAGAACATTCGCGACTACCTTGCATTTAACAAGATCCTTTGTTGCGGCGGCAGCTGGATGGTGAATGCCGATCTTATCGCATCCGGTGATTTCGACGGTATCAGAAAGCTTACCGAGCAGGCGGTTTCCACAATGCTCAACTTTGAAGTGGCTCACGTTGGTATAAATAGAGAAAGCGAAGCAGCGGCAGACGGTGACGCTGCAACTCTCGCAAAGGCGTTTGGCTTTGCTCCCGACAAGCGTTCCAAGTCCGTATTTGCAGGCACTCAGATCGAGATCATGAATCTGCAGGGTATGGGCACGAAGGGGCATATAGGCATTAGGACTGCCGACGTTGACCGCGCAGTCTACCACCTTGAGCGCAAGGGCTTTGAGTTCGATTACGACACGGCAACCTACGCTCCCGACGGCTCCATGAAGTTCATCTACATGAAGAACGAGATCGGTGGATTTGCTTATCACCTGGTTAAATAATTTTTGAAAGGAAGACATAAAAATGAAAAAGATAGTTACATTTGGCGAGATCATGCTTCGCCTTGCTCCCGAGGGATATTACAGATTCGTACAGGCAAACAGCTTTGGCGCTACCTACGGTGGCGGTGAGGCAAACGTTGCGGTTTCCCTTGCAAACTTCGGCATGGACGCGGCTTTCGTTACAAAGCTCCCCTCCCACGACATCGGTCAGGCGGCAGTAAACGAGCTTCGCCGCTACGGTGTTGATACGTCTAAGATCACAAGAGGCGGCGACAGAGTAGGCATCTACTTCCTTGAAAAGGGCGCAAGCCAGAGACCCTCCAAGGTCATCTACGACAGAGCAGGTTCTTCTATCGCAACTGCAACAGTTGAGGATTTTGATTGGGATGCAATTTTTGAGGGCGTTGACTGGTTCCACTTCACGGGTATTACTCCCGCGCTGGGCGACAACGTAACCGAGATCTGCCGCGTAGCTTGCCAGAAGGCAAAGGAGAGAGGAATCACTATCAGCTGTGACCTCAACTACCGCAAGAAGCTCTGGACAAGAGAGAAGGCGGGACAGGTTATGGGTGAGCTTATGCCTTACGTTGACGTTTGCATCGCAAACGAGGAGGACGCCTCCGACGTATTCGGTATCAAGGCGGCTGACACCGACATTTACGGCGGGAAGATCAGCAGCGAGGGTTACAAGAGCGTTGCAAAGCAGCTCTCCGACCGCTTCGGTTTCAAGAAGGTTGCTATCACACTCCGTTCTTCCATCTCCGCAAACGACAACGACTGGAAGGCAATGCTTTACGACAAGGCTACCGATGACTACTATCTGAGCCGTGAGTACAGAATGCACATCGTTGACCGCGTTGGCGGCGGCGACAGCTTCGGCGCAGGTCTTATCTACGCAAGCCTTATGGAGATGGCTCCTCAGCAGACCATTGAGTTTGCCGTTGCGGCAAGCTGTCTCAAGCACACCATTGAGGGCGATATGAACCAAGTTTCCGTAGCTGAGGTAAATCAGCTTGCGGGCGGCGACGGCTCCGGACGTGTTGTAAGATAATCATATAAAAAAGACCGAGGAAACTCGGTCTTTTTTATTGTGTAAGCGTAAAAGTGAAGAAACATGCGTGAAATTTCACCTTGACAATCTTTTTAATGGATGGTACAATGGATATAAACCCAAAGGGGGAAAGGAGACGGAAATGGACGTCAAGATAGTTTATAAGGGTCAAAACCCTTTTTTCAGAATTAACGGGATGGACTATTCCACAGAAGCCTTTCGTTCGTACCGTCCCGCGCCTGCAAATATTTCTCAGTTCAAGCGTGTGGGGCTGGATTTTTATCAGATGATCGCAACGGGCAGAAAGAACACGCTTAACATTTATTCTTCGTTTTTCGGGGAGATATGGACGGGTCCGAAGCAATATAATTTCGGACGATTTGATAAGCAGATGGAGATGTTCCGAAGATTCGCGCCCGATAGCTACTATTCCGTCTTGATCCAGATAGACACCCCGGAATGGTGGGTGGAATCCCACCCCGGGCACGTGGACAGCTATTGGTTTTTGGGACAGAGCACGGTCGACGAGGAATGGAAGAAGGACGCGTCGGAATATCTCCGCGCGTTCATTGATTACGCCGAGAAAAAATACGGTGACGTGATCTTCAGCTACAGTATTGCGGCAGGACGCTGCAATGAGTGGTTCTGCAACGATTTCGGCGCGGAAACTCCCGAAAAGCTGGCGGCTTACCGTGAATATCTGGGAGATCCCTCAGCCGGGATTCCCGAGCTTGAGAATTACTCTGCCGAGGAGGGCTGCTACCGCTCGCCCGACAGCAATGAGCTGAAATATCTGCAGTTTTCCTGCGGTCTCCATGCGGACATGATCTGCTATTTCGCCGCCGAGGCGCAGAAGTCCCTTTACCATAAAAAGCCTTTTTGTATGTTCGGCTGGTATACCCATATGTCCCCGAAAAATCAGAATCTGTGGCTGACCAACGGCTATGAGAAGATACTTGAAAGCCCCGATATTGACATGGTATACTCTCCCGCGCCCTACCAACACAACCGCGACATCGACGGCGTAAGCTCTTACCAGTTGCCCGTTGACTCCCTGAAGCTCCACGGTAAGCTCTATCTTCACGAGATGGACCACCGCTCCGAGCTGGCGGCTTATCCTCTTGAGAGCGGCGTTGTTCTCGGTCAGCGGATCGACAATTTTCCGGACTTCAAGAACGTTCTCCGCCGCGAGATATGCAACGTGGTCGCACATGGCGGTTCTATGTGGTGGTTTGATTTCTTTGGCGGATACTACGCCGCGCCCAACTACGAGCAGGAGCTTTGCGACGAGTTCAAGGCGTATAACGAGATAATTGAGCACCCCAATGACGATGTTTCGGAGGTCGCCGTGTTCTGCGACCCCATGTCCTTCCTTTACTGTAAGGAGAATGTGGACCTGCACCAGACCATGGTACGCTATAATCTGGATTCGATCATTCGCTCGGGTGCTCCGTTCAGATTCTATCACCTGAACGACCTCGATAAGATAGATATTGACCGTTTCAAGGTCTTCATCTTCCTCAACGCTATCGACCCACAAAACCGCGAATTTATAAAGGAAAAGCTGGCGGATAAGTACAAGGTATTTATCGGTGCGGCGGGTTACGCATATAAAGATAAACTTGACGTGACGGGAATTGAGGATCTCACGGGCATTAAGGTGAGCGAGTTTAAAACCGACCGCGTGCACACCGTTTCTTATGCAGGGCGCGAGTTTGGCTTTTCCGACGTTGTTTCTCCCATGTTCCGAGTTGAGGACGACCAAGCTGAAATTTTGGGCGAATACACGGACGGCGGTGTCGCCGTTGCTCGAAAGGACAAGAGCTTTTACTGCGCTGTGGGCAACATTCCCTACGAGTTTTTCCTTGACGTCAACCGCGCGGCGGGCGTGCATATTTACAACGATGAAGGCGGAGCTATCGCCGTTACCACCGATATGATCTCCTGCTACGGAAAGCAGGAGCACAACATACTCCGTTTGCCCTTTGACTGCACCCTCACCGACCTTTACACAGGCGAGGAGATAAAGACAAAGAACGGTGTGGCAGGGTACACGGACAAGATCTACGAAACGAGAGTTTTTAAGATAACGAAATGAATACAAAAAAGCTCAGGCATCAGCCTGAGCTTTTATGTTTATGCCTTCTCCTGCGGGAGAAGGGGGACCGCGATTAGCGGTGGATGAGGAGTTACTTGGGGTTATGACACCTCATCCGTCAGCCTTTGGCTGCCACCTTCCCCCACTGGGGAAGGCGTTGTTGCTTTTACGAAATAGGGTTTTAATAACTCAATGAATTAAAAAGCTCAGGCATTAGCCTGAGCTTTTTTGTTATAGGTCTTTTGCGATCTTGATGAATTCTTCGTATGAAACAAGGATCTTTACTGCCTCAAGGAGAGCATTTGGTGTCATGCCCGCGGGAAGACCCAACCGCCGGGCTAATGCGTCACGCCTTGCGGCGCTTTCGGGCTTGCCCGAAAGACCAAATTCGTAAAAATCAGCCTTTGTCAGAGGATTTTCGGTCATTTTTCGCTCTGCCGCATCGCTGTTCGCATATGGCTCAAATAGCTTTCGCAGAACGTCGAAATCTATTCCCTCAACGCCGAGAAATCCTGCCTTTGAAGGCTCGGCTTTACGCTTTTCCTTGCCCTTTATCTGTGGCGTGTAAAGCTGAATGAGGCGGTCTTTTGGTATTGCCGACGTTATGCGTGAGCGTATGAGCGTTCCTGCGCCGTCGCTGTCGGTAAGCACGATCACGGGGGATTTTTCGGACAGCTTCCGAAGAAGCGCCAACACCTCGCCGTGCCTGAAAACTCCGAAGCCACCCGTGGTGTAGATATTTGCATCAATAATTTCGATCAGCCGTTGGCGGTCGTACTTTCCCTCCACGATAACGGGGTAGGGTATCTTCAGCTTTTCCATCAGAAGTCCGCCTGAACGTACTCGGTGGTCAGCGTCGTGAGGGCTTCCTCAACAAGCGCATCGAAGTCCACCTTCTTTTCCTGCTCGATGACCTTTTCGAGCATCGGCTTTGTTCTGGGATGCTTGGGGGTGAAAACGGTGCAACAGTCCTCGTAGGGCTGAATTGAAGTCTCAAAGGTGTCTATCTTACGGGCGATCTGGACTATCTCCTCCTTGTCCATGCCGATGCAGGGACGGAAAACGGGGAGAGTTACTGCTGCATTCGTTACGTTGATGGCTTGAATAGTCTGGGACGCAACCTGACCCAGGCTCTCGCCTGTTATAAGGGCAAGGCAGTCGAATTTTTCGGCAACCTTTTGGGCAATGGTCATCATGAAGCGACGGAGAAGAAGCGTAAAATAATCCTCGTCGCAGTTTTTGACCAGCTCCTCCTGAATGTGTGTAAGGGAAACGACGTGCACCTTCATATTGCCTGCGTATCTTGAAACAAGACCTGCCAACTCCATGACCTTCTGCTTTGCACGCTCACTTGTGTAGGGAAAGCTCTCAAAATGGAGTGCGTGAAGTTTTACGCCTCGCTTTGCCATCATGTAGCCTGCAACGGGGGAGTCGATGCCGCCCGAAAGGAGAAGCAGTCCGTTTCCGTTGGTGGAAATGGGAAGACCGCCCGCACCCTTGACCGTACCGGCACTGACGTATGCGTATTTTTCGCGCACCTCGACCTTTACGGTCACATCGGGGTTGTGAACGTCAACCTTAACTGAGTGGCAGAGAGACAGCACAAGACCGCCCACCTGCGCGGAAATTTCGGGGGACTTGAGAGGAAAGCGTTTGTCCGCGCGCTTTGATTCGACCTTGAAGGTCTTTTTGCCCTCAAGGAACTGAGGAATGTACTCTTTTACTACTCTTGAAATATCCTCCATGTTCTTCTCGGAGACGGCGGCGCGCTCGATGGCGACGATACCGAAAACTCGGGTCAGCATGGAAAACGCGCCCTCAATGTCGTTCTCTCCGTCGGGATTTTCAAGAGGCTCAATATAAATGGTGCTCTGTGCGTGGGAGATGGTGTATCTTCCGAAGAAGCGAAGGCGGAATTTCAGTTCCTTTACCAGAGTTTGCTCAAAGTAGCTCTGATTTGCGCCTTTCAGTACTATCTCACCGTATTTGCAGAGAAAAATTTCTTTCATCTTTAATTTTCCTTTTCTGAATTTTACTCGGAAAGGTAATAATTGGGGAAAAGTCTGTTCCACACGTCCTTGCAGGCAAAGGTGTCGGCAGTTGAGCTGTGAGGAACGCCCGTCCACTCTATTCCAAAGCACTCCATGGCGTCGATGAGACTTGCGTGGGAAAGATCGGGACGGTTTTCGTGGATGTAGCGCACGTATTCGTTTGCACAGCAACGGACCTTGTCGTGGAGAGCCATTCTCTCCTCCTCGGTGTCGTATATGTACTTGATGTGGCTGTAGTCGGTGGAAACGCCGTAGGCGATTATGTTGTCAGCCTGCGCAAAGATATCCTTTATCTGAGGTATCAGATCGTCCAGCAGGGGCGCGTTCTCCACCATCTCGGGGGTGATTCCGTGGATCTTCTCTGTGCGCTTCCATTTTTTCGTGTGGGAGGGCTTTACCAGCGTGTCCATTATGAGCTTGCCCGCACCGTCAACGATGGTGATGGACAGTATCTCGTCGCGGTCGTAAAAGCCGGTCAGCTCAAGGTCGAAAAAGAGAACGCGGGCAGGATCCATTCCGTAAAATTTGTTTCTGTGAATTTCGCCCTCGGCACGGCGGATGGCAAGATCCTCCTCAAAGCAAGCACGGCAGAGCTTGTGACGGTATCTTACATCCTTTCCGCACTTTACGCACATCATGGGAAGACGCAGGGCGGTTGCCTTGTCGTAGAAATAAACGATCTCGCCGTTTGCGCGTTTAGTGTATGCTACCGGCTCCTCGATGGGGTCGTAGAACATTCTTGCCAGGTTTTCTTTTGAGTAGTAGCCCAGAGATGCGGCGCGTCTGCCTCCCATGCGCTCAATTACCGAGCCGCCGGGCAGGGTCATGGTCTCATTTTTTGTGTCCCCGTACCAGCCGTCGGGGTCAGCCTCCACCACGAAAAGCGGGTCAAAGTAGAAAATAAGGTGCTCGCCGTCGGGAGACTTTGAGTAAGCCACAGGCTCACCGCCCGGCTTCAAGTGAAGCATTGACAGAGTGTTTCTCGAAAGCAAATTGCGCAAATCCGCGTCGCTCGAGTCTATGCACGGAATCTCGGCGCCAGAACGCAGTTTTATTTTATCCAAAATAATTTCCTCCGTAAGAAATGAAAAATCACAATTACGATTATTGTACCACAAATTGCCCGATAGTTCAATACTAATTTCAAAATTATTTATATATAAATAAAACTCGGCGCTTTTGCGCCGAGTTTTGAGGAGTTTATTTTTTCAGATGCTTGCCTTTGTATTTTCGGTAGAGCTTGCAGAGGTGAGCCGCGTCGTAGAAGCCCAGTCTTTCGGCAATGTCGCAAAGCGTCATTTTTGACGCCGCCAGCTCCTCCGCCAGCATAAGGCGGATGTTGTTGCGGTAGCGAATGGGAGAGATTCCTCCCGAATATTCCTTGAAATTCCGCAGGAAGGTGGATTCGCTCATGCAGGAGATCGCCGCCAGCTCGGTGAGAGTCAGGTTTTTCCAAGGCTCGTTTTCAATGGCCCTTACCGCCGCCTTGAACTCCTTCAGGTCCTCTATTTGACCTCCGTCTCTTTCCGAAAATATTTCGTCAAGCAACACCGATATCTCGCCCGTAATACGCAGAGTATTTTCTACGGGGTTTACCATGCAGGAAAGGATCTTTTTGAAGTGGCGCTTCAGGCTCGTGTCGTAGTCCCGCCTAATGATTATCGCGTCCTCTTCAAAGAAGATGGGCTCGCCCTCGGGTGTGCAGAGACGAAATGAGACGCCGATGCCGGACGGAGTTTTTTGTTTGTCGGCAGGTTGTGACAGATATTTTGAGCCGTGAGGCAGAAAGATCACGTCCTGTGGAGCGAGGGTGGCTATGTGGGCGTCGCCGTTGGTGTAGCACCGCTCGTTTTCGATTTCGTAGAAGAGCAGGTGCTTCTGGCGGCCTTCCTTTGCGTAGTTGTACTCGGTCACGTTGCCCTCACGCATACTGTATGCGGCAACGTCATATATCCTGCATTCTCTCCTGAGCAGCTCGGCTTGCTTTATTATCATAGCGGTCCTCCGTCGATTTTTACAATTATTTTTTTCGGAATGTAATGCAGTGCGCTCCGCACCATCAAACATGATGACGGTATTTTACAATAAATTGCTTGTATTTTATATTGTTATCGCCCTTCAAATATATTATAATTGAATCAAAGAGAGTTGTCAATATCTCTTTTTAAAAAACAAAACGGAGGCAACTAAAATGGTAAGAATCGGCATAGTAGGTATGGGTAAAATCGTGATGGAGTGGGCGCATCTGAGCCAGTATCAGAAGCTGACCGACATCTGCGAGATCACCGCTATCTGCGATATAGACGAGCAGAAGCTCAATGAAGCAGGCGACAAAATGGGTATTCCTCAAGAATATCGCTTCACAGATTACCGTGATCTTATTACTTGCGATCAGGTTGACGCGGTAGATATCGCTACCTGGAACTGCAATCACTGCGAGATCGCCGAGGCGGCGGTGGCAGCGGGCAAGCCTTACAGTGTTGAAAAGCCCGTCGGAATGAATTATACAGAGACCAAGCACCTGTACGAATCCACGGAGAAGAAGGGACTTCCTTCATTTGTCTGCCTTTCTTGGCGCTACCGCAATTATCCCCGTTACATGAGATACCTTGTTTTGGGCGGTAAGATGGGTAAGATCTTCCACATCAATGTAAGATGTATCAAGGACAGCGGTCTTTGGCCCGGAAGAAAGCGTGAGTGGAGATTTGAGCGTGCAAAGGCAAGCTCCGGAGTTCTCTGCGACCTTGGCTCCCATATGATCGACGTTGTACGCTTCCTTGGACAGGAGTTCAGAGAGGTGTTTGCGAACACGGGTATTTTCATCAAAGAGCGTCCCAGCGAGGAGACGGGTGAGCTTGTTCCGGTTGATACCGACGACTGGTGCAATATTACGGCGCACCTTGAGAGCGAAGCAAGCTGTACGATCCAGCTCTCCCGCACCGCGGCTACTTTCTCCAGTCTTGTAGAGATCGAAATTCTCGGTGAGACGGGCCGTATGCTCTACGTGAACGCAAACGGCAAGGATACCCTTACCTTTACCGACGCTCAGACCAAGGAAACGGAAGACCTTGTTCCCCCCGAAAAATTCAACGCAATTCAGTCCCGCTCATTTGTCAACCTGGTGAACGGCATCGAGGACGAGTACACCGCAAAGCTTGCTCAGGGTGTTGAATGTCAGGCTGTTATCGACGCGGCTCTCCTTTCCTCCACCGAGAACAGACCCATTCTCGTTTCTGCCATCAAGGACGGCTCGGAGGCTGTTAAAATATGAAGCTTGGAACGCTTTTGCGTTTGAATGACATATCCGATGCGGACAGGAGCTTCAAAAAGCTCTCTGACATGGGATTTGGCGCTTGCCAGCTTGTATACAAGCCAATGGAATACCGCGCCGAGGACGCCGCGGCCGTAAAAGCGGCGGCGGAGAAGTATGGTATTGAGATCGCGGCGCAGTTCTGTGGATACTACGATACGGCAACGGTCTGGGACAACTATGAGGGCTTTAAGACCTCGGGTCTTTGTGTCGAGCCATATGCCGAGAGCCGATTTGACTACGTTTGCGCGGCGGCAAAGTTTGCCTGCGCGGCGGGGATAACGGATATCGTTGTCCACGGAGGATTCGTAGCTAACAACCCCTTTTCGCAGGAGTATCAGGAGCATCTTTGTGTGGTGCGCCGATTTTGTGAGCACCTGAAAAAGCTGGGCATAAATCTGCTGCTTGAGACGGGCGGAGAATCGTCGGTGGCTCTCCTGCGGCTCATTCTTGACAGCGGCTGTGACAATCTTTTCGTTAACCTTGACCCTGCAAATATGCTTATGTACGGCTATGCTAATCCCGTGGATTCCCTTTACACCGTGGGAAAATACGTGAGATGTATACACGGCAAGGACGGAGTACCTCCCACAGATCCCGTAAAATTGGGTGACGAAAAACGAGTAGGAGAGGGAATGGTCGATTTCCCGAAAATGTTCTCAAAATTGCACGAACTCGGCTACGACAGATACGTTATTATCGAGCGCGAGATCGAGGGCGAGGAGCAGATCGCGGACATCGTTCACGCAAAGAAATATTTCGAAGACGTGCTGACTCATGTCGGCTACACGGTAGAATAAAAATCCCCCCGTGTAACGGGGGGATTTTTATTGTGGATTCGTGACCACAGCGGACGGCGCTATGCGCCTTTCCGCGCAAGAACGCGTTTTGTTTTATGAGACTTTGCGCTTTGCTTGCGTTCTTGGTTCGGTGGGTTTGTCCCACACGTCCTCACCAAACAAAAACACCGAGCAGATGCTCGGTGTTTTTGTTTGGTGGGGGATGGTGGATTCGGACCACCGAAGTCAGTGACAACAGATTTACAGTCTGCCCCCTTTGGCCGCTCGGGAAATCCCCCATATGGAGCTGGTGATCGGAGTCGAACCAACAACCTGCTGATTACAAATCAGCTGCTCTGCCATTGAGCCACACCAGCATATTTTTTTTAAGACGTTCAAAAGGGATTTCCTTTGCAGAACGTTGATATTATATCACTTCGGCAGTCTTTTGTCAAGAGGTTTTTTGAAAAAAGTTTCGAAAAAACTTTTTCTCGGCTTTTTTCATAAACTCCCTGTATTTCTGCCGTTCTTTTGTGGGAATTTTATCCCCCAAGCGCGTATCGGCGCTTGGGGGATCCTACTACTATTATTTCTTTTTCTTCTTTGCTACGACTGCAATAACAATCACGGCAACAACAAGAACTGCGCAGCCTGCAATTGCTGCAATAAGTCCGACGGGGAGCTTAGGACCATCCGAGGAAGTGCCGTCGTCGGTCGCATCAGAAGGACCTGCGGGTGTCACCGTGCTTCCGTCTGCCATAACCGCACTGATGCTCAGCTCTGCACCTGCAAACAGCTCTGCAAGCTTTTGCGCACCGGCAGTTTCGGAGCAGATGAACTTACAGTCAGAGGGAATGTCCGTAAAGCATTTTACGCTTGCGTAATTGAATACAATGTTGACCGTGGGAGACACCGTTCCGTCGATCTTGACGGTTTTAAGCGCCTTACAGCCCTTCAGTGCATCGTATTCAATGCTCTGGAGAGTGACTCCGGACGGGATCACAATCTCCTCAAGAGATGAGCAGTTTTTAAAGAAGCTCTTCGAAATTCTGCCTGCCACCTCAGTGTCACCGCAGCGAAGCTCTGCAGGCAGGATTATCTTCTTTATGGACTTGCAGCCCTCAAACATAGCCTCGGGCATGATGTAATCAACGTCCACGACCTCCAGAAGCTTTTTGAAACCCGTCAGATCAACGACGCCCTCTGTGTAGTATACGGGTTCGTTATTTTGGAAATCCCAATGGCCCAGAGTTTCAAGAGATTCCATTCTGTTGAAGTTTTGCTTTGCCGCAAGGGTGGTTGTCTTTGCGTCGATTTTTATAGATTTGCAATTCGTGAGTATCTCAACGATACTCTTGAGCTTGCCGATAGCGGCAAATTCACCCTCGATATTGATAGAAATGATCGAATCCTTCTTTTCGTTTACGAAGTTCCTGAAGGATTTATCAAGCTCACTGAAATCGAGTATATAATCGACCTTGGCCGCCTTTATGACCAGAGTATCCTCCTGCATAGAGTAGAGGAAGCCTCCGTTCTGGGAAAGCTTGCCCAGGTTGATAGCGCCATCAATGTTGACTCCTTCGGGAACGAAGATCTTTATTTCCTGTCCGCCAAAGGCACGGTCGCTGATATTCAGCTGGCAGTAGATGTATACGTCAGCCCTGTTTTCGAGCTCGAACACGCCCTCGTCGATCTGTGTGAACGCGCCGCTTATGCGGATTTCTTTGACCTGATCGATCTGCTCGTTCCATTCGGAAACCTCGGGCAGGGAAGTATCAAGTATGCCTGTGCCGGCAACCGAAAGAACGCCGTCGCGGATAAACCAGCCGGCAACACCTACCATTGCACCGTTAAGCGTTGATGTGTAGCCGTGGTCGGGGTTGTAGCCGTGGGTTCTGCCCTGCTTTAGCTCCAGAGTGGCGTCGATTTCCTTGCCGCCGACAAGGTTGTTGAACATTGCCATCGTACCGGAAGCGGGGCAAGTAGTATCGCCCAGACCTGCCTTGATGGTGGTCTTGCACTTTATGCGCTTTGCCAAGAAAATACTGTCAACGTAGTCGTAGCCGATGGCATACTTGGGTCGGTTGCCTGCTGTGATTCTGGTTCCCGTGGGGAAAGCGTTATTGCCTGCTCCGATGTCGCAGAGCCACGGGATAGATGCGGAAAGCTCTGTTACCGCAGGAGAGAGAGCCGCAACGCCGATAGCTTGGAAGCCGCCCTGGCTTCCGCCTTCGACTCTGACGGTCTGACCGTCCCAAAGACCTGCCCAGGAGCTGACGTCAACGCCGTCGATCTCCTTTGCAGTGCTTGTGGAGGAAAAATATTTTGTCAGGAAGTTTACAGCCTGAACGTCACGGAGGAGCATGTTGCGGTAATAAACGTCCTCGGGATTAGCTGCCACTGTGGCAGACATTCCGTACATGAGCGTACTCGAACCCGAAACATCGTCCTTTGCAAGCTTCAGGAAGTGATTCATTATATTTTCGCGATTCTGACCGCTGTCTGCCATTTCCGCAAGCTCGGCAAGGTCTACGCTGTGCGCCAGGCAGTTGAAGAAGATATAGTCTCCGCTGCCGTAAGCGCTGAGCTTACTCAAGCCCTGTCCCTGATAGTTAATCTTTATCTTGTGCTTGCCGGGCTTTGCGTTCTTGGGAATTGCAAGGTAGCCTGCGGTAAAGGTGTCACCGTTCTTGGTATCCTCCTTGCGTCCGTAGCAGTTGATATATACCTCATACATATGGTAATTACCCTTATCGGGGAGTTGGATGAGCTTTATGGGGTCTGCGGGATATTCTTCAAGCTTTGCGAGGGACTTTTCCCAGAACTCGTCGAAGTCCGCAGGCTCCTCGCTGACGGCCTTAATGGCGAAAGCATTTACCAGAATACCGCCCTGGAAAAGGTGAGATGCCTTTTCTTCAAGCTTCGACTTCCAGATCTTTCCGTCCTCGCCGTAGATGTCGACCACAAGATACATATAGCCCGCTATATCCATGCAGGTCTCCTCGATGACGTATTTCCCGTCCTCATTTGCCTTGACCGTGCCTGTAGTTTGTGAGCCGTCGTCACCCTTGAAGGTATAGCGAAGCTCGGGGACGGTGACTGGTCTTTCGCCGTCCATTACCGTGAAGGTAAAGGTCACTTTGTCGCTGCCGATGTAGGAGATAGGATCCTTGTCGGTTTCACATAAAACGTACAGGGACGTGGCGTCGTTTTCGCTTTTCAATGTCTCTGCGGCGGATGCGGGGGCTACCATAAGAACCGACAGACAGCCGACAAGCATCAGCAGAGAAAGAGAGAGAGAGAGTAATTTCTTCATACATTCGCCTCCGGAAATTTATTTCAAGAAAATTATACCATTAAGGATCCTTTTTGTCAACAAAAAAGAAATCGGTTTCGTTTTTCTTTTTCGGACAGTCGGGGACGCCTGTCCCTACAAATAATCGATCTCCTTGTGAAGTCTAATTAAAAAACGACGGCGTTCAGCCGTCGTTTTGCGTTTTTTTGATAACAATATGTCTGTTTCAAATCTCTTTTCTAAAAGTTTCGCGGGGGTTTGGGGACGCCTTTTCAAAGGCGCCCCCATGATCCGCACTCCGTCACTTCGTTGCATATCCCTCGCGCTCGATAAGCTGTTTGCCCTGAGCCGAGCATATCCAGTTGTAGAGTATTCTTTCGGGGGAGTTTTCGGGAGCGTCCGCTCTGATTATTACGTAGAAATCGTTTGTCAGCTTGTATTCTCCGCTTGAGATCGTCTCGTTGGACGGGGTCACGCCCTCGTAATCAAAGATCTTTGCGCGGTCGAGAGTGCCGCTTTCCATCTCGGTCAGATAATAGAAGACTGTGTAGCCAAGCGCGCCGTTTGAGCCGTTGTAGTCGGCCACCGCCTGAAGAAGTCCGATCATAGAGCCTGTCATCAGCTCGGACGGGGGTTCCGTCAACTTGTCGCCGAGATTTATCAGCTTGTCAAACAGAGTCTGGCTTCCGCTGTCCCGGTTGCGCTGGAAGGGAACGATAGCTTCGTCCGTTCCTCCAAGCTCCGACCAGTTTTCGATCTCTCCGCTGTAAATTCCGCAGACGTCCTCGTAACTGAGGCTCTGTACGGGATTGTTCTTGTTGCCTATAAAAACCAACGCGTCGGCGCCTATGGGTGTCATTTCAATTCCCTCGCTGTCGGAGGCGATAAGATCCTTCGCTTCTTCCGACGGTTCGTATGCAAGGATTATATCGAAGGTCCCGTCAAGGAGCCATTTGTAGTTGTCGGTGGTAGATCCCTCAAAGCGGATCATGCCGTTCGCCTTTTCACGGTCGATGCCGAGCGTGGTTGCCGTCACCGCCTCGCCTAAAGGCAGACAGGCAAGAGAACCGCCCATTTTGGGGTAATTTTCTTCGGTGAACTCAAAATTTCCTTTACTTTGATCCTTTTTGCCGCACCCGAAAGTGCAGGTGAGGATCATCAGAAAAGCAAGTAAAAGTGCAATCTTCTTCATTTGTGCTCCTTTCGTCAATCGTTGTTTATTCTTACTCTCATGATCTCGTTGAAATTTTCGTCAAATGTCAAAGCGAAATCTCCGTCCCGCATAAACAGGAGTAACTCTTCATCGAGCTTGAGCAAAGTGGGAAGATCGCTTCCGCTGTATATTTGCTCTCCGTTTGCGGTACGGAAGATAGTATATGTGTAAGAGCTCTTGTCGGGATTCTGAACCATAGTGTAATAATATCCCGTTAAGCCCCAATAGGGCATAAGCGGCTGTGCACCGTCTACTATCCAATCGAGGGTCTTCAGGCTGTAAGCTTTATAGGTGATGCTTGACGAGCCGTATGAGTGCAGGTAAATGATCCCCGCCCGAGTATCCTCCTCTGCACTTGTATATTTGCCTTCGATCTCGGCTATTACGTTCATATTACTGTCGGCAATATAGGTGGTGTTGCCGCGGCTCATGACGTAATGCTCGGTGAGGAAGAAAATGTTATCATAGTCAAGCTTGTTTCCCTGAAAATCATAGTACTCATACTTGCTATTGTCCGTGCTCGCGGTGAGAATTTTTCCTGCCATCAATCCTATTCCCGAAATCCGTTTGAAGCTCAGAGAGGACAGCAGATTCATGTCGTAGTTATAAACGTAAGCGTTCTTGTCGTCCGCAACCAAGAATATTCCGTCTATATGGCCGGTGAAGCTTTTTATGTTCATATCCGTGAGAAGCTCTTGTCCGTCTATGGTGAAAAGACGCGTTCTGTTGTCTTTGTCCCTCGTGGTATAGAGCTTGTTTCCAAGACACGAGATGTCGAATGCGGGACCTGCTATGACGTTGAGATCACGGTCGAGCAGATAAACGTCCTGATACACAGCACCTGCGTGGGTGATCTCGCCGTGCTCAGTGAGCACCAGATAATCCCCGTCTTGACGCAAATATGCGTTTTCGTATTCCGCCAGAAGATTTCCTTCAAGGTCGTACAGTTTGTTTTTGGGATAACAGTTGAGATAAACCATATCGTCAAAGAAAAACGAGGCGTAGGATGCGTTGGAATCAAGAGGAATGCAAGCTGAGCCGTCTGTCTTTACAAGGGAATATCGGTATAGCGTGGAAAATTCGTCGTCACCTTTTTCCAACTCACGGGAGCGCAGAATATACCATTCTCCGTATTTTTCTACAGACGTGTAAACGGGATCGGTGACGATAACGCCGCTTTCGGTGCAAAGCCCGTAGAGATACAATTCGGTTGATCCGAAAAAGGGAGAGTTAAAATCAACGATGTTTCCGCAATACGGGCGCAGAGGGCCGTAATCATCTCTGGGAATTAGGGTATCCGTGTAGTCATCGTACCATCGCTCGTTTGTCTTTTCGGGAGTGTACTCTCCTATGTCGGGCAGAGAATCAAGCCCGAAATACAGGGGCTCCTCCTTCTTTTCGCAACCGAAAAGCGCGCAGGTAAAGAGAACTGCACAAATAAGTAAAACTATCCTTTTCAATCACATTCTCCTTTCGGGGGTCTCTGTAATTAAAGACGGATTTTGGCAGCCGATTGTTACAGACCGCGGATGAAATTTTCTACTATGGTGGAAATATATTCGTGAGCCTTCAGATTTGGGTGACCGTTGGTGTCCGAGACGGCGAAAGCCCGGTTTCTCAGCTCTCTTGCCTCGTCACACAGCTCGGGACGGTATTTTACCGCGCGGGTGAGGGGGACGCTGAAATCTTCTTCAAGATCAAGATACGGGAGTCCCCATTTTCTCGCCATTCTTCTGACGCAGTCGGGGTAAGCGGGGCTGACGCAGAAGCTGGGGATAATGATGCCGATCTTTGCATAGGGCAGATTTGTTATAAGGTGGCGAAGCACCACGTTCCACGCGCCGCAAAAGGTGGACACGTCCTGATCGTTCACGCCGCCCAAGGGTGCTTTTTTGAAGCCGTCATTCGCACCGATAAAAATAGTTACGTAATCGGCGTCGAGAGGGACGTTCTTATAAAGCGTTGAGAGCGATCTTTCATTTCCGTTTACTCCGATTTCGGGCATATACGTCATGGTGCCGCCGCACTTTGCCATGTTTATGACTTCCATATTGTTTCTTTTGCCTATCCAGTAGGGGTAGGTCTTATACATATTCCATTCTTTGTCGAAAATAACGGGGCTTTCGCGCTTTTCCAGTCCATTCTCGTCAACGAACGAGTTGAAATCTCCCTCCGTCAGGCTGTCGCCGAGAGCTACGTACTTCTTGCCGTACAGGTAATTTGAATTAAATTCTGCCATTTTCTTTTCTCCTTTTTAAAGACTGCGCATGAAATTTTCTATTGCAGTCGAAATGTATTTGTATGCCTCAATATTTGGGTGTCTGTTTTGGGGTGTCACGCTGAATTTTTCGGTGCGGAAGGCTCTTACCTCGTCGCACATCTCGGGACGTCCGCGGACGTTGTTTAATACGGGTGTCAGGTAATCGTCGTTCAGGTCAAGATAGGGAATACCCCACCGACGCGCCATTTTCAGCGTCATATCGTGGTATGCGGGGGATGCGCCGCTGGTGGTGGCGATAATGCCTATCTTTGCGTAAGGAAGATTGGTTATGAGATAGCGCAAAATCACATTCCACGCGCCGCAAAAGGTGGTCAGCTCATTGTCCGTTAAACTGCCAAGAGGTGCTCGTTTGTGGGTGTCGTTAATTCCTATCCAGATGGTTATGTAGTCTGCGTCAAGGGGGACTTTTTTGTATATTGTCGACATAGAAGATGTGTCACCCGCGGGACCGACCTCGGGCATATAGGTCAACGTTCCGCCGCCGTGGGCAAGATTGACCAGCTCCATGTTGTTTCGCTTGGCTATCCACCATGGATAGGTCTTGATCATTTTCATTTCTTTGTCGTAAACATAGGGGTTTTCAACGTTTTCGATTCCCGATATTTCCTTGAATCCGTTAAAATCGCCTGATGTGTAGCTGTCGCCAAGGGCAACGTACTTTTTGCCGTATAAGTAGTTTGCATTGAATGATTCCATATCGCTTTCCTTTCACACAGAAGTATTATCATGCCTATTATACACGATTTTTCGGTGAAAGTAAACATTTACACTCGAAAAAATAAAGATTTGCAAAAACTGTTTACTTTTCCTTGATTTAGTGGTATTATAAATATAATTACGTTTATTATGGGTGAGAATTTGGAAATTTCGCAAAGCAAGACGGTTGGCATCTACACTCTCGGGTGCAAGGTCAACCAGTACGAGAGCCAGGCCATAGCAGAGCTTTTTGAAAAAGAGGGATTTGATGTCCTTCCGCATGACCGGCCGTGCTCGGTCTACATAATAAATACCTGCACCGTAACTGCCGAAAGTGACCGGAAGGCGAGGCAGTTCATTCGTCGCGCCATCTCGAAAAATCCTGCGGCTTACATTCTTGTGACGGGGTGCTTTTCACAGCGGTCACCGCAGGCGGTTGGCGCCATTGAGGGTGTTGATTATATCTGCGGGTCGGCCAATAAGACCTCCGTCGTCCGTGCGGCGCTTGACCTTATGACACAAGGGAAGAAAAATGATTCTCCTCAGTATGCCGTAAGCTCACTTGAGGGCGCGGATTTTGAAAAGATGAACATAACCCACTTTGAAAGAACCCGTGCGTACGTAAAAATAGAGGACGGCTGTGAAAACCGTTGTGCCTACTGCGCTATCCCCTCGGCAAGAGGGCGCGTGCGCTCAAAGGCTCCGGGTGACGTTATAGCCGAGGTGGAGACGCTTGTGGCGGGCGGTTGCCGTGAGATCGTTCTCACAGGCATCGAGACTGCGTCCTACGGTCGTGACCTTGAGGGGGTAACCTTAGCCGACCTGCTCTGCCGTGTTGACAGCATCCCCGGTATCGGGCGTGTTCGTCTGGGGTCTCTTGATCCGTCTATCATGCGAGAGGATTTTGTAAAGAGGATCGCGGGACTTCACTCTCTTGCACCTCACTTCCACCTGTCACTTCAGAGCGGAAGCGACAAAATTCTGGCGGCAATGAAGCGAAAATACAATTCCCGCATGATGCTTGAACACATAGAAAATATCAAAAAGTACATTCCCGGCGTGCGCCTGACCACAGACGTTATTGTGGGCTTCCCCGGCGAGTGTGAGGAGGATTTTCTTGATACCGTCGCCATGGCGGAGAAGATAAGATTCCTCGATATGCACGTTTTCACCTACTCAAAGAGAGAGGGAACCGTGGCGGCGACTCTGCCGAACCAGATCCCCGAGCAAGTGAAAAAGGAAAGATCGGCACGGCTGTCGGCGAGACAAAAAGAGATCAAAAACGAACTTCTTATTGAGCTTGTTGAGCGCGGAAAGCCCGTTGAGGTGCTGTTTGAAACCTACGAAAACGGCGTGGCAACGGGGCACAGTGCCGCATTTGAAGAAATTGCCGTGAAATCGGACAGACCCTTGCACGGCGAAACATATTCCGTTCTTCCGAAAAGAGTTGAAAACGGAATTTGCATCGGAATTTTAGTAAAGGAGGACTGACAATGGCAGATATTTCCCATTACTCGCAGAGAAACGGAATAATATATGGATTCAGTTACGGCGACCCGCATTTTATCGGCGACGTTATGGGCGATCTGCGCCTTGAAAGTCCCGTTGAGTTCTGGCTGTGGGTCAGCCATAGAATAAAAGAACTGAAGATGAGTGAGCCGACCGTTGATCTTATCATCTTGCTCGATATGCTCAGATCGGGCGCGGTAAGATCGAAAAAGCTCCCCCGAAGGATAGCCGAGTTTTCTTGCGACGACGAGATACAGATGCGGACTTACTCCGATCTTATCTCAAAGTCTTACGCAGCAAATCCCGACACAAAAGGTCCTGTTGAAACCGAAAAGCTTATGCGCACGGTGAGGGATTACCTTGCCTGCTGTGATATAGAAGCGGAGGGTAACGAGGTCTTCGTCTCCGCAAATGGCAAGGCCGAAGTAAAAGCCATTGAAGCAGGCTGCCGCGTAACGGACAGAAAGCAATTCGGCCACATTTCGCTTGTTTTCGGCGAAAAAATTCCCGCACGGCGGGGTAAGGTCAACGACATTATTTGCCTTATTCGCTCAGCGAGCGCAGAGGGAGACGAGACCGTTCTCGAGCTTGTCGCGGACGCGACGGGTGCAGGTACGGTAAAGTGCGCCCAAAAGATCGAAAACGGACTTCTTGAAACGCTTCTGACCTTTTCGGCGGGGCTTGACATTAACGTGTACCGCACGGACGGCATGATATATCCATTGGCAGAGATCTGTACGGGATACGCAGGTGCTTGGCTGGTCCGGATCGCACCCTCCGACCTTTATACCCTGCAGATGGCAGGCGCGGGCAGAGCCGTTTCCGTTTCTCCCGTGGCAACGGTAAAAAAAGGGAAAGCGATCAATTTCTCCTTCCCGGGAGGAACTTACCGCATAAATTCGGACTTTATTTTTGAGGTACTTGTGTCTGTGCAGGACGAAAGTGCCTGCACAGCCGAGCCTGCTCCCATATGCACGCCTGTCTTCGACGACGCGAGGTACAAGGAGAGTGGCGACGGTTATTACCTGTCCGACGATTTTGCTACGGGCAGTGCCTATTACGACGCCTCGGCGGCGGTGGTAAGTGCCGTATCAAAGGCGGTGGCGGATGGATTTGATCTGAGTCAAATCAGACTGACCAATCTTATTACCTATGATGAAAACCACGCTTCGGGCAAATTGCCTCTGAAGCTTGTATCGCATACGCTTGGACTTTACAGAGCGCAGGCAGAGCTTTGTCTGCCCGATGCGGGAAGTGCTCTCGAGGTCGGCGATGCGAATAGACTGACCGTTATCGCCTTGCCGGAGGGTAAGAGAGAGGAGAGCCGTGTCGCGCGTGGCACGGTGTATCTTGCGACTCCCTCTCTGTCCTCGGAGGGCTTTCCCTCATACGGAGAGCTTCGCAGTATCTTCCGCTTTGTTTCCGGTGCCGTTACCACGGGAAAATGCAAGGCGGAAGCTATTGACGCACGGGGCACACAAAATGCGCTTTTGCGGCTTTGCGGAGATGCGTGTGCGGACGTGAGCGCGGTCAGACCGATCCCCGGGGCATTTCTTCTTCTCACGGATGAGAAGATAGACGGTCTTGCGGCTCTGGGATATTTCGGTGGCGAGCCTGAACGCCCGGTTTCGGACTGAACGACCCATTTTTGCAGTCCGTTTTGTAAGACAAACCCTTTTTTGACAAAGATTTTTAGGAGAGACATGAAAAAGAAAAATTCAAAAGGAGAGCTGATACTTAACTTCCTTGTGGGAAGTAAGCGGTTCTTTATTATGGCTATTATCGCCTCGCTTGCGGTGACTGTCGTTGACATGGTCATACCCCAGCTTGTGCGATACACCGTCGACACTCTCATCGGCGGCGAAAAATCGGGCCTGCCGGATTTTGCAAACAAACTGATCGACAGGATCGGAGGCCCCGAATATCTGAAGGACAGACTCTGGATAGTTGCCATAGCCGTGGCGTCCATGGCGCTTCTGTCCGCACTTTTCAGCTTCCTTCAAAGGACTCTCGACGGCAAAGCCGCCGAGACCTTAGTTGAGAGAATGAGAAATCTGCTCTTTGAGCATACTCAAAGACTGCCTTTTTCCTGGCACATGAAAAACCGCACGGGCGACATTATCCAGCGATGCACCTCGGACGTTGATATGGTGAAAAACTTTCTGTCCGAGCAACTTGCGTCCATCGTGCGAATCGTGATACTGGTCACCTTTTCCCTTGTGTTCATGTATTCAATGAACGTCAAATTGGCGCTTATCGCCACGGTGACCCTGCCCATTATCCTGCTTTATACCATGATATTCGGCCGCAGGATCTCCGAGGGCTTCAGAGTTTGTGACGAGGAGGAAGGAGCCATCTCCGCCACCGTTCAGGAAAATCTTACGGGAGTGCGGGTCGTCCGCGCCTTCGGACGGGAGCAGTACGAGAGGGATAGATTCCTTGACAAGAACGAGAAGTATACTCAGCTTTGGGTTGACCTTTGCCGTTACATGGCGGGATTCTGGTCTATGGGCGACCTGGTCACGGGTCTGCAGGTCATGGCTATTCTCGTTTTCGGTACGGTGTTCTGCGTTGAGGGAGATATGAGCGCGGGTCAGCTTATTGCGTTCATTTCTTACAACACCATGCTTATCTGGCCTATCCGACGGCTGGGCAGAATGGTCTCCGAGATGAGCAAGGCGGGTATTTCCCTTGAGCGTCTCGGCTACATTCTTTATTCCGAACCCGAGCAGGACTTACCCGACGCTACAGAGCCCGACATGACGGGCGATATTCGCTTTGAGCACGTTAATTTTGCTTACGACGGCTGTCCCGAGCTTCTCTCCGATATTGATTTTGAGGTCAAGTCGGGCGAGACCGTGGGAATCCTGGGCGGTACGGGTTCGGGTAAATCTACCCTTATACACCTGCTCAACCGTCTTTACGACATACCCGAAAACAGTGGCAGAATTACCGTTGGCGGTGTTGATATTGCATCTATCAAGCGATCTCACCTGAGGGCTAACGTGGGAATGGTAATGCAGGAGCCCTTCCTGTTCTCACGTACTCTGGCAGAAAATATCGGCATCACGGAATCCGAGCTTGACATGGCAAAAATTGAGGAGGCATCGAGGATCGCCTGCCTTGACGGCGCTATCGAGGGCTTTGCCAAGGGATATGAGACCTTTGTGGGCGAGCGCGGAGTGACCCTTTCGGGCGGTCAGAAGCAGAGAACGGCTATTGCCAGAATGCTGACGAGAAAAACGCCCATTATGGTCTTTGACGACTCTCTTTCCGCAGTTGATGCGGAGACCGACGCCAAAATACGTGCGGCGCTCAAGGAGACGTTGGGCACGGCTACGGTATTCCTTATCTCCCACCGAATCTCCACCCTGATGGAGGCCGACAAAATAATCGTGCTTGACCGCGGACGCATAGCGGAAATGGGCGACCACGAGGCGCTTATGCAGATCGAGGGCGGCATTTACCGCAGAATTGCGGAAATTCAATCGGGATCGGAGGAAGATGAAAATGAGTAAGAATCAAGACAATATACACCTCAAATTCTTCGGTATTCCGATAATCCTGCCTTACTTAAAGAAATACACCCGTGATTTTATCGTAATGGTGGTTCTGGGTCTTTGCGGAACCGCCTGCGACGTTATCATTCCTCTTTTCCGTCAGTACGCCATCAACAACTACGTTGTAACGGGCATTCTTGACACTCTGCCGATCTTTATCGGCACGTACCTTGCGGTGCTGGCAGTGCAGGTCATCGCAAACGGTATAAGCCTGTACCTTGCTTCAAGGCTTGAGCTTTACATCAACCGTGACCTGAGAAACCATTGCTTCTCACACCTGCAGACCTTGGCGATCTCTTATTTCAATCAGAACAGCGTGGGATATATTCACTCCCGTGTAATGAGCGATACCAGCCGTATCGGCGTGCTGGTCTCCTGGAACTTTATGGACTGCGTCTGGAACATTTCCTACGCGGTGGGCGTTGTTATCGCAATGCTTCTCATCAGCCCCAAGCTGGCTCTGGCGGTGCTTGCAGTAGTGCCTTTATCGGCTGTAATAATCTTCCTTTGTATCGGAAAGCTCACCAATCTCAACCGTAAAATGCGTGAGATAAACTCCAAGATCTCGGGCGACTTCAATGAGGGAATCACAGGCGCAGGAACATCAAAGTCTCTTGTTATCGAGAACAAGATAACGGCCGAGTTCCGCGAAGACACCCGCAATATGAAGCGCACCTCGGTGCATACGGCCATGTGCCGCGGAATCCTGTTTTCCACCATATCCTTCTTCTCCTTTACGGCCCTTGCCATAATCCTCTGGCGCGGCGGTCTGATTACTCTGGAGGGCGCTATGAAGGTGGGAACGCTTTCGGTATTCATCTCCTACGCGGAGGGTATCGTTGAGACTATCCGCTGGATAATCGACGCTCTGTCGGCATTCGTCAGCACGCAGGTCAATATCGAGCGAGTAAATAAGCTGCTCAAGACCGAGTCGGACGTTACCGACAGCCCCGAGGTCATCGAAAAGTACGGCGATGCCTTCACTCCCAAGCGCGAAAACTGGGAGGAGATCCACGGCAACATCGAGTTTGACGACGTGACCTTCAAGTATCCCGATGGCGAGGAATACGTGCTTGAGCACTTCAATCTCAAGGTTCCAAAGGGAACGAGAGTGGCTATCGTCGGCGAAACGGGTGCAGGCAAATCCACACTTGTAAACTTAGTGTGCCGATTCTTCGAGCCTACCGAGGGACGTGTCCTCATCGACGGCAGAGACGCCCGCGAGCGTTCACAGCTTTGGTTACATTCGAGCATCGGTTACGTACTTCAAGCTCCCCATCTGTTCTCGGGAACCGTGCGTGAAAACCTGAAATACGGCAATCCCGATGCTACCGACGAGCAGATAAACGAGGCTTTGGAGCTTGTTTCCGCCGACAAGGTGGTGGCGCGTATGGAAAACGGGCTTGACAGCCAGGTTGGAGAGGGCGGAGACCTTCTTTCGACGGGCGAAAAACAGCTTATCTCTTTTGCCCGCGCCATTATTGCCGATCCCAAGATACTGGTGCTTGACGAGGCTACGTCCTCTGTCGACACCATCACCGAGCAGATAATCAATCGTGCTTCAAAGGTGGTGACGCAGGGGCGCACGTCATTTATTATTGCTCACCGTCTTTCTACCGTTCGGGATGCGGACGTTATCCTGGTGGTAAAGGACGGAAAGATCGTAGAGCAGGGAACTCACCGCGATCTTATGCGCGCAAAGGGTGCATACCATTCGCTTTACACACATCAATTTGAGCGTGAAAGCGTTGAGGGAGCATTCGGTGCAAATTAAAAAAACGGCGGCGGTCTGAGACCGCCGCTTTTGTATTTAACTGTAAAACGAATGTGCGCCGATCGTCATAACATATGGGCGGTTGTTGTGCACCCAGAGACTTGTGGCGGCTGATTTGTTGAGAAAATAATAGATATTGTCCGACAGGGTATATCCCTCAAGACAGATCTTTGCCGCTACCACCGAGGATTCGGCAGGTGTATTGTAGATGGTTCCGTTCGAAATGGGGGTGAACTGTACTCCGAATCGTGTGTCAAAAATAACGTCGTAAACAGAATTGGGGAACTGCTCGTTTCTCACTCGGTTGAGCACCACGTTTCCGACGGCTATCTGACCCATCAGGCTCTCCCCTCGGCTCTCTGCCGAGATTATCCGCGACAGCCAATAGAGCACCTCGCTGTCGTAAACGTTCTCGGCGCTTTCGGCACGCACGCCCGTTTGTGTCAGGTTGACCACGCCTTTTCCCTCATGTACCCGCCACTCGACGGGGGTCCCGTAGGCTTTGGCGATGGTTCGGATCGGGACGTAGAGAACGCCGCCCGATATGAAGATCTTGCCGCCTCCAAAGAAAATGCGGTTATTTACGGTAAGGTACGAAAGCCCCTCGCGGGCGGTAATGTCAAGGCCTGCGCTTTTTACGCTTGCGCTGTGAGTCTCCTCCGACCACACAAGGGTGAACTCGCCCATGTAAGAGCAGAATTCTCGCAAGGGAACGTAGGTTATACCCTCCACCAGACGCGGTGCTCCGCTTTCCCAGACGGTGTCATGACCGTCCAAGGTGACGATGACGGGCACGTGGCTTTCCTTTTTCGTATAATCCTCTCCCCAGGTGGGAACAGCGGCTGACAGCGCGAGAGCCGCCGCCAGGATCATTACGCAGATTCTCTTTCTCATGTTGTTAATCCTTTCTCTGTGACCTGTCACAGCTTTTGTATGTACCGCTTTATTTTACCATAAGGGGCGGGGGTCAATCAAGGAACAATGTTTTCCATGGAAAGACTTTCCGGTTGGCTTACGAAAAAATGGTCGACCGATCCTCAGAGCTTTATTCGTCACTGCAGGAAAAAATTACCTCAAAAGCATAAAATCGTGCGTGTAAATTTGCCCTCGGCTCTTATTTCCCGCATCCGCTCCGACAAAAGCGTCCATTTCCCTGTATGAAAAAACAAAAAGTCGCCTCTGTGCAGCGACATTTATTCTCGGCTCATTCTGCTAAAATCAAGACGAAGGAAACGAATACCTTTCTTATTTTCAGCCACGGTGGCAGAATGGAGCAAAAAAATGAAGAAGATTAAAATCCCCACGGAGGGGGCTGTGCAAAAAATATTTACCGTCAGAGAGCTTTTCGGGGGTGTATCCCCCATAGTTATCGCCCGAAGCACGGCTGTGGGTGCATTGTACTGCGCAGCGGGCTTCGTGCTTGGCAGAACGCCCCTGCTTTTTGATGCTTTTCCCATGGGACTGGCACTTATGTGTGCCGCCGAGAAGAATGTCTTGTGGATACTTGCGGGACTTGCGGTATCGGTATTTACGGTAGACGTTCAAAACACGGTGTTCTCGCCTGTGATGTACTTATCGGCGTATATTTTTGCTTACCTTTTGCGGTTCGCGGCGCTGATATTTGCCGACCGCCCGGAGGGATTTGGACTTCGTGATCTGTTTTCCTCCCGCAAAAAGGAAGCGTTCTCTTTGATTTTCAGGAGCAGATACACCGAAAGTCTGAGCCTGAGAATGTCCTGCGCATCGATCGCGGCGCTGACCGTGGGCATATATATGCTCCGCGCGGGTCAATACAGATATTACGATCTGTTCGGGGCTTTGTTTGTGATTCTTGCGTCACCGACCTTTGCTTTCCTTTATTCGGGATTTTTCATGGAGGACGCCGAGGGTACGCTGCCAAAAGTCATGCGGAGCGTATCGGCGGGAACTCTGCTTTTTTCCTGCGTTTACGCATTGCGTGGGACAAGCCTTCTGGGAATATCGCTCCCTGTTTTTGCGGGGTATTTCACGGTGATGTATACCTGCCGCAAGCGTACGGGCTTTCTTTTTACACTTCTGCTGGCTTTCGCCGCAGGCATGGCTGTGTCCCCGACTCTTGCGCCTGCCTTCATGCTTTCGGCCGCGGTGCTGAACATGACGCGAGAGAAAATGAGAACGTCAAATATCCTTTTGTCGGCTGCCGCGGGACTTCTCTGGGGCGGTTTTGCGGGCGGAGTTGGCGGTGTCACTCGGCTTTTGCCCGGATTTCTGTGTGCCGCCTTGGTCGAGTCGGTGCTTGACGCTTTACCGTCGGTCTCGGTGGCAAAAAAAGAAGCCGAGGCAGTTCCTTTTGCGCAGTCGAGTGCAAAGGAAAGGCTGGAACAGCTGTCCGAGACCTTTATGGCTCTGTCCGAAAAGCTTTTCGAGCTTTCAAGTGCCCAAAAGCGCCCGTCTCCGGTGGAAACACGCGGACTTTGCCTTGATTGCGCCGAGAGCCTTTGCCGCGATTGCCCGAAGGACGACGAATGTCACACCGAGAAAAATTACGCGCTCTTATCCGAGCGGATCGAGGCGGTGTTTTCCCTTCTGATGAAAAAGGGCAGGGCGGAAAAGGAGGATATCCCCTCGCACCTGACCGAAGGCTGTCATCGATGGGAACAGCTTTTACATGATTCAAACACCGCCTACGCCTCTCTTTTGCGGGAGGCGGTAATGCGTGACAAAATAGAGCTTTTTGCTCTTGATTACGAGTCGGTCTCAAGGATAATCTCCGAGGCGGCGATAGCAGAAAGCGAGGCAAACGCGCGAAATTCCAAGCTTGAGACGCAGATAATAAATTTCTCAAGAAGAAACGGTCTCGGATTTGAGGGCGTGGCCGTTTACGGCGAAAAGGATCCTCATATAGTTATCGGTAAAATAGGCAGGACTGCCCAGGAAATGAAGACTTCGCGCCTGAGACAACTGATGGGGGAGGCCTGCGGATTTCCCGTGACACAGCCGACCTTCAACATTCGCGGCGCGGCTATCTCCATGAGCTTTGAAGCCGACCGACGGTTTTGTGCACAGGTGGGCTTTGCCTGTGAGGGGGTCGGCGGACAGGTTTGCGGTGACACCGTGGACACCTTTCGGTGCGGAAAGCGCGTCTATGCCCTCATAAGCGATGGAATGGGATCGGGCGAGTCAGCCGCCATGGCGTCCGGGATCTGCCGTGAGTTTCTCTGCAGGATGCTTGAGGGAAACAACCGCAAGGAAACGGCGGTACGAATGCTTGGTACGGTTCTTCGCTCAAAGGGAGACGAGTGCTCGGCCACCTTGGATCTGGCTGAGCTTGACACGGTGACGGGCGAGCTGTCCTTTCTGAAAAGCGGAGCCGTGTCGTCCTTTGTGAGACGCGGAGAGAAGCTTTTCAGCCTGTCGGCCAAGACCATGCCCGTTGGAATCCTGCGTGGCTACGATGGGGAGGTGACCAAATTCATCGCTTGTGACGGAGACGTTGCCATAATTGTCAGCGACGGCGTATCGCCGTCTCCCGAATGTTGCCTGTGGCTTACTGAGATGCTTGGGGCAGGGGATGATTTTTTCGCCGACCCCGAAAAGGCGGCGCGCGCCATCATCTCCGAGGCAAGACAGCGGGGATCGACGGACGACATATCGGCGGCGGTAATAAAGATTACAAAAACGGCATAATAAAAGCGCGGCTTACGCCGCGCTTTATTATTTGTTTACTGAACCTTGTTCAATGTGGGGAAAGTCTCATACGTCATATCGATGGCTGTAGCACAAGCCTCTCTGTAAGTCTCGATAGTGGATTCGATCTCCAGACTGTTCTTTTTTGCAAGAGAGAGAAGAGCGGAGGAAAGGTTGCTTGTCCAGCCGTAGGGGATAGATACCTCAATACCTCTGGAATTTCGAATAAGAGCAAGTGATTCTCTCGATTCGTCCTGCGTCAGAGCCTTAAGTCCTACGTGGATATCGTAGTATCTGGGCAGGAGGTTCTTGTAGCTCTCGTATGTCAGATAGTCCGCGATGATACCCGTTCTTGAAAGCTCCGTATTGGTGGTAGGAATACAGAAGGAGAGAACGTTGTTGAATACGGTGGATTCGTAGCTGGGCTGTTCTTCATTGTACTTTGCCTGAGGCAGAAGACCGAAGGTACCCTCCCACTCGCGGAGCATTGTACAACCTTTAAGCTCTGCGGACAGGAAGAGAGCACGGTCTTCAACGAAGACGTTGTAATATCCACCCTCGGTAAGGTCGCCGTCCATACTGAAGAGTGCGATGCCGTTGTCGGGACCCCACATATTGATGAGGATCTCCCAGGACTGCTTGAACTTGGGATCGGTAGCTGCTGTGAACTGATATCTGCCGCTGTCGTCTCTTGCAACGTATTCGGTGTTCATACCGTAAAGCATATAACGGATCTTGTCTGCCTGAGTAACTACGCCGTAGGTTGCCGCGCCGTTCACATCGTAAATGAAGGACTGATCTCCGTTGAGGTTAGCCGCTTCCTTGCAGTACTGCTGGAGCATTTCGATGGTCCACTTGCCTTCCTGAACTGCCTGGTAGGGGAAGTCGAGGCCAAGCTCTGTCATCATACCCTCGCTGAAGTAGATTGCCCAAACGCCCTCGAATGCCATAAGGCTGAGGTCGGAGGTGGCATAGAAAAGACGGTCTTCAATAATATTTCTCTTGATCAAGGGCTGGTCCCACCAGATCTGGTCAATATTGATCTCCTCGACCTCCATAAGGTCTACGAACATATTTTCGGAAACAAGAGGAGTAAGCTCCTCACAGCCGATATACATGACGTCGTATACGTTTTCACCCGACTGAATGAGGGTCTGCGCGTAAGCCGCCAGCTCTGTGTAGGGCTGAGTTTCCTCGGTTATGGTGATGTTGAATTTTTCCTGCGCCAGAATGTTACGGAGCACGCAAGCCTCGTCAAGTACGTCGCCCGTTGCCTCGGGAGCAAGGTATATGTACATGGAATAAACAGGCGCGGAGTTGAGGAACTTGAACTCGTGACCGCCGAAATCGTATGTCTGTTCGATATCTTCGGTGTAGCTTTCCGCCGTTTCTCCGGGGTTGTAGGTCTCAAGGAAGTCGGCGATCGCATCATTGGTAGTCTCGCCGTTGTCAGTTGAGTTGTTACCTTTATTGTCGTCGTTCTTGTCGCCGCTACCGCCGCAGGCAACGATGCTGAGAAGCATAAGCGAAGCCAGGATCAGTGCCAAAAGTTTCTTTGTCATGGTGGTTAATCTCCTTTTGAGTTTTCTATAGTATATCAAGAAAAATAATAAAAGTCAATAGAAAAAATGATACATTTACCAAATTTGATACTTTTTTGGTTTATACGTCGTTTTCAAGAATGTCGGCAATTTGTCGGCAGGCCGTGCCGTCGCCGTATGGATTTGACGCATGGCTCATCTTGTCGTAAGCCTCGGGATCTTCAAGAAGCTCCTTGAAGCTGTCGTAGATCACCTGCTCGTCGGTTCCCACCAGACGAAGCGTTCCCGCGGCAATTCCCTCGGGGCGCTCGGTGGTGTCACGCATGACGAGCACGGGCTTGCCCAGGGACGGCGCTTCCTCCTGGATTCCGCCGCTGTCGGTGAGGATCATGTAGGAGCGTGCGATAAAATTGTGGAAGTCGATAACGTCAAGAGGTTCGATTATGTGGATGCTCTCACATCCGCCCAGCTCCTGCGCTGCCGCCTCGCGCACAAGGGGGTTCATGTGTATGGGATATATTGCCTTCACGTCGGGGTGCTCGTCCAGAATCCTACGGATAGCGCGGAACATTTGATGCATGGGCTTGCCCAGATTTTCCCTGCGGTGCGCGGTGATGATTATCAGTCGGCTGTCCGACGCCCAATCAAGCTCGGGGTGAGTGTAATCGTCGCGGACGGTGGTCTTCAGCGCATCGATCGCCGTGTTGCCCGTGACGTAGATAGACTCGGGACGCTTTCCCTCGCGCAGAAGATTGTCGCGGGACAGCTCTGTCGGCGAGAAGTTGTATTTTGCGATGATCCCCACAGCCTGGCGGTTAAATTCCTCGGGGTAGGGGGAATAGATGTCGTAGGTGCGAAGTCCCGCTTCAACGTGACCCACGGGGATCTGCATATAGAAGCAGGCGAGTGCTGTAACAAAGGTAGTGCTTGTGTCGCCGTGAACGAGGACCACGTCGGGGTGCTCGATCTCAAGGACGCACTTTATGCGGTCGAGAATGTTCGAGGTGATGTCGAACAGGGTTTGATTCGTTCGCATGATAGAAAGATCGTAGTCGGGTGCTACCTCGAAGGCGTCGAGCACCTGCGAGAGCATTTCACGGTGCTGACCCGTGACGCAGACCACGGTTTTCAGATTTTTTCTGGCTTTAAGCTCTTTTACGAGCGGACACATTTTTATGGCTTCCGGACGGGTGCCGAAAACCAACATAACAGTTTTCATTTGTGACTCCATATAAATAAAAAGAGTTTTTTTGACACACAAATTATAACATCATATGTGATTTTTGTCAACATTTTTAAGGACATTCCGCGGTTTTTTGGTGCAATAGAACTTTTTTGAAAAAAATCGGAAAGTCACTTGACAAAAGAGTTTTTTCGTGGTATAATTACCGACGTTGAATAAAAAAGTACGCGCTTGTAGCTCAGTGGATAGAGTGCCCGGCTACGAACCGGTAGGTCGCAGGTTCGAATCCTGCCAGGCGCGCCAAATAAAAGAGGATAGGGCTTGCCCTATCCTCTTTTATTTTTCACACCTTCCGAATTCTGAACCTCTCAACGCTTTGCGTTGAAAGATTTGCGCTGTGAGGATGAACGCTCTGTGTGAACAATGGCGCAAATGAAGGTTCAGAATCCTGCCAGGCGCGCCAAACAAAAAGCCGAGAGGCTTTATCCTCTCGGCTTTTTGTTCGTCCCGCTCCACGGATTCAGAACCTCTCAACGCGAAGCGTTGTTAGCCTCCCTCCGGGAGGGAGGGGGACCACGAAGTGGTGGAAGGAGCCTGCGCGACGTGAGATTTGATTAGCCTTTATGTTAACGCGCTCTCCTTCAGTCACCTACGCTTGGAACCCCCAAAACTCGCTTCGCTCATTTCGGGGAACCCCTCGCCGGTGCCAGCTCCCTCCCGGAGGGAGCCTTGGTTCAGAATCCTGAAATAGACAAATTGCGAAAGATATTAATAAAAATATACTTGAAAGAGTAAACAAAACATGATATAATAACTGTACAGATTTGTAGTTTAGATCCAAAATGAGAAAATGGTGCCTAAAATGGGTCTTGATTGATAATTTCTCATAGGGGATAAGCCGATGTGCAGTAATTTCATTAATACGTTATATTTGGAAACGAAAGGCATAGTGCGTTGTTTAAAAGGAAAGGAGATTTTATGAAAAAGATAATGGCTGATTTGATCAAGAGAACTTGCTTTATATTTTTTGTATTGGCATTATTTATGAGTTTAGTCTCTTGCGAGTCGGAAAAAGTCGAATATTCCTTTGAAGAACTGACCGAAGAAATAGCCGACAATCAGTATAACAGAAATGTTAATATACTGAAAATCGAAAGCAACTCAAAACACGAGGAAGAAATAAACCGCAGCATTTGCGATTTTTTCAATGAAAAGCTTGAATCTTATAAAAACGGGGTTCCTGTTGATTGGCAACACCTGTATATTGATACAACCTATACCGAAAAGGACGGCTGTCTCTGTATTACGGCAATCGCAAATACACCTAATGCCACATATATTGCACCTCTCTTTGCAAAATCCGTATATTTAGACCTCTCTGAAGATAAGCTGTATTCCTTTGAAGAATATGCAGACCGTATTCATGTTGATTTGGATAAGGTAAAGGAAGAGGCAAGCGAGAAGCTCGATAATGAGGTTGGCAACACGGAGATTACACTTGATGGTATGTTTTACAGTAATAACGACGTTGTTTTTATATTACAGTTGGATATCACAAATGAAATCGGAGCAGATGCAACATCGACTGCTTTTTATAACTACACACAGAAAAAGATAATTCACGGCTCGTCTTCGGACTTTGAAGGTTTTGATAAAATTATCGCTTCAAATTAAAGATCATTAGTTTCGGTTTCTCGTTGGGGGGTCTCATAGTCGGTAGAAAAATAAAAGAGGATAGGGTTCACCCTATCCTCTTTTATTTTTCACGCACTTCCGGATTCAGAACCTCTCAACGCGAAGCGTTGTTAGCCTCCCTCCGGGAGGGAGGGGGACCACGAAGTGGTGGAAGGAGCCTGCGCGACGTGAGATTTGATTAGCCTTTATGTTAACGCGCTCTCCCTCAGTCACCTACGCTGGGAACCCCCAAAACTCGCTTCGCTCATTTCGGGGAACCCCTCGCCGGTGCCAGCTCCATCCCGGAGGGGCCTTGGTTCAGAATCCTGCCAGGCGCGGCGGGCGATTTGTGAATCGCCCTACGGGGCGTCGAGGGCGCCGACCCATACCGAGATAGATTTTGCCCGCAACGGTTGCAAAAAAGGCGGTTTGCGTGCTATAATAGAAAAAATTTCTCCCTATCCTGTAAGGATTTCGATCCGAAAGGGTACATACCAAGTGAACGACCAAAAAGGAGGTTGACAAAATGCTACTGAATGACACCGAGATCATCGATCTGTTCTGGAAACGCTCGGAGCAGGCAATAAAGGCGCTTGCCGACAAATATGACCGTCTTGCCCGCTCCGTTGCCATGAACATTCTTCACGACAGATCAGATGCCGAGGAATGTGTCAACGACAGCTATCTTGGTATGTGGAACAGTCTGCCGCCCAAGCGTCCGCAGGTGCTTCCCGCCTTTTTTTCGACCATCACGCGGAACCTGGCACTGAATCGCTACCGCCACAATACTGCTCAAAAGCGGTACGCCATTATGGAGGAGCTGACCGACCTGACCTCGTCCGTGCCATCTCCCGAGGAGGAGATAAATTATGCCGGCGAGATCATTTCCGCATTCCTCGAAAAGCAGGACAAGCAGTCCCGCGTGCTTTTCATGCGCAGGTATTATATGGGAGAGTCGATACGTGATGCGGCAGGCTTTGTGGGTATGACCGAGAACGCCGCCACGGTGAGGCTTTACCGTATGCGAGCAAAGCTGAAAGAGATTCTTTTGAAGGAGGGGATAGAGGTATGAGAGAAATAGATTTTCTTGACGCGGTCGGCAGAGTTGATGAGAAATTCGTGGACGAATGCGTTACATACGTGCCTCCCAGGAGGCTGAACGTGTGGTTGCGCCGCGTGGGCGCCCTTGCCGCCTGCTTTGCGGTGGTGATCGCCGCGGTTTTGATCGCAAGCCTCACAAATCAGCCCAAGATCATTGACGAAAACGGCTTTTACATTGAGAACGGCGTCCTGCTTCGGTACACGGGCGCGGAGACGGACATTACTCTGCCCGAAACGGTAGAATCTGTTGCGGATTTCGCCTTCCTTGAAAACAAGAACGCAAAGAAAATTGAAGTGGTGCGTCTCGGTGCATCGGTCAAAGTTGTGGAGGCAAACGCCTTTGCGGGACTGGAAAAGCTCTCAAGTGTTGAGGTCTCATCGCAAAATCAGGCCTTTGTCAGCCAAGACGGTCTTCTTATGTCCTCTGACGGCACGGTGCTTCTCAGATACGAGAGAGAGGGCGAGACGCGCTTTGTTATGCCCGATACGATAAAGATCGTAGCCGCCCACGCGGTGCAGGTGCCTGTTCTTGAAGAAATAGAGTTCAGCGATAACTTGGAATATATCGGATACAATGGATTTGCGGGGAATGACGAGCTGAAATCGATCTACCTGCCCGATACGGTAAAATACATCGGCGACGGCGCGTTTGCGGGCTGCGGCTCTGCCGTTGACGGACACGTTCCCGAAGGCGCAGAAATCGGTCAGTGGGCCTTTGACGGCGTTCCTTTCTATCTCTCTATGCTGGCAGGTCAGATGTGTCCCGCCGAGGAAATAGAGCGAGGATTGGTGGCTCCCTCCGAAGCAATTTTGAAGAGCAATCAAGATGCGCTCACAGAGCAGATAGAGTATATCCTTGCCGCCATGCACGGAGACGAAGGCTACTTGCCTTCCGACCTTGGCAAGCTTGCTTACGGCGCGGTGCTTGAAATGCCCGACGTACCCGATGATATGGATGTTCCCGCAGAATTTTCCGTTTCCGAGCTGACCTTTGCCGATCAGGGCTGGGGAAGGACGGGAATAAACGATCTGCAGATCTTCCTTGAAGCAGGGGATTACACCATCGCATTTGAGGCCTACGGCTACGCTCTTTACTACGAGCTTTATTGGGAAGACGCCGTCTTCCAAATTTCAAGAGTGTATTTTGTTCAGAATGTCGAAGACGTTGACCCCGGTTACACAGCCACGGGCTTTGGCTGGACGGCGGTGTTTGAGCGAGGGGACGGCGTGTACAACGGCATTACCTTCATCCATGAGGATGGAACGATCATCCGCGCATTCATGCCACTGATCAGTGTAACGCCATATATACTGACCTTCTCACCGGACGGAACCTGCGTGGCTGTGGAATATTATGACGGCAGCCAGACATTCCTATATGTTCAGTCTCTGAACGGTGATCCTCTTACGGAACCGAATTATGATTACAATGAATATATGGGCAGATACTGGGGACAGTATAAAGTCGGTACACTTAATTGGATCGGCAATGACACCATTGAGGGAGTGAACGAATTCGGAAGATTCCGCTGGAATATTCACAATTCATTTGAAATCGCTCAATTGGAGAAGGACGACGAGGATTGGATGCTTGAGGGTTACGTTCACGTGACCGTTCCACCTTCCCTGAGTGCTGACGTGGGCGGACTTCCGTTCGACAAGAGCAAGGCGAAGATAGGTTTTACTCTCGTTGGCGGTTCGCCCGAGATCTACGTGCCCGGCGGCAAGGATCTGACCTTTTACGTCGTTTATAAGGGCAACCCCCACACCTATTACGAAAGCATTCTGAGCTTGCCGAGCGGCTATAAGAACGGCGAGATAATCTACGCCTCGGGCGGCGGTGGAAGCGGTGAATATTTTATGTTTGTTTCCGCCGAATTGCAGGGTGAGAAGGTGTTGCTTGCGTATTATTTCTATTCGGGTGGCGCGCCTCAGCCCGATGAGGTCATAATAATGGAGGGTGAGTGGAAGACGTCAATCGAGGAGCAAGCTTACGGTCTGCCCGACGGCTCCGATCCGGCGGCGCTGACGGGTATCCTTTCCATGACCGTTTCCGAGATCGAAAAGCTGTACGGCAAACTCACTCTTGAATATTCCGAGCACGGACCGGGTCAGCCCGTCTATTCTATGGCGCACCTGTCGGGCGTGGAGCTGGTTTTCCACGGACACGACATGAACGAGCCGCTGAAAGCGGACATGAAGCCTGCGGAGATCATTCTGACCGAGGAATATGGCAGAAAAGTCCACGGTTTGGCAGTCTGCGACTACGTTGAATCGGCCGACGTTGACTGGAACAGCGCGGAATACTCCGTCATGAACGGAACGGTTACTCTGACAGCGGATCTTGATACCTATCGCGTCTCTTGCGTGGTTGCTACCATGTGGGAAAACATTCCCGACGACAGCGCACAGCAGTCCGAATGGGAAGCATGGGAAGCAAAGTTCCTCGGAGACCCTCGAGGAGAGGTGAGACAGATTCGCATAGAGCTTATCAAATAAAAAAGGAGGCTTCGGCCTCCTTTTTTATTGACATACAGTCCCGTTCGTGCTATACTTTTAGGTAAGAAAATACGAAACGGAGCGACAGAATGGCACGCAAAATTATCAACACCATGGGCATGGAAAGAAAACGCGGATTTATATATACGGGCGGTGAGGTCTACACGGAAAATATCACCGAGAAGCCTGAAAAGGACGATCTTTGCATTGCCGCTGACAGCGGATATAAGACCGCACGTGCACTTGGGGTGAAGATCGACGTTATTATCGGGGATTTTGACTCGCTTGGCTCGGTCAGTATACCCGACAGCATTGAGCGTATCGACCTGCCTGCCGAAAAGGATTGCACCGACACTCAGGCGGCAGTACAGGTAGCGCTGGAACGGGGCTGTACCGAGATCTACATCATCGGCGGAATCGGCACGAGAGTTGATCACGTGCTCTCAAACGTGGGGATTCTTGAGGGACTTTACGAGGGTGGCGTTCACGCCAATATCAGCAACGGCAAGAACCGCATCAGATACATAAGAAATGACAACGTGCTTATCGGTCGGAGTGCCTACAAATATCTGTCTGTCATAGCCCTCGACCCCGTGTGCCGTGGCGTTTCGGTTGAGGGATGCAAGTATAAGATGAAGAATCAGACCCTTGAGCGCAAGGTACAGTTTGCGGTGAGCAACGAAATCGAGGGCAATCTGGCACTTGTGACCGTGAAAAAGGGCGCGGCGTTGGTGATAGAGTCGATTGACTGAGGGAGAATGACATGATTACACTTGAAAAGAAAATCGAAAAGAAAATAGACCTGCCCTGCCTGAAAATGGTGGCGCAGGGACGCGCCTATGAGCTGCTCCGCGCAGAGGTGCAGGTGCAGATAAAGCAGGCCCACGACGACATGGGTTTTAAATATTGCCGCTTCCACGGACTTTTCCATGACGACATGGACGTGGTATACCGTCGCGAGGACGGTTCATTCGGCTACCATTGGCACCACATAGACAAGGTTTTTGATTTCCTGCCTTCTATCGGCATGAAGCCTTTTGTGGAGCTTAATCCCATGCCTTCGCTCCTGGCGAGCGGAACGCAGACCATGTTCTGGTACAAAATGAACGTGACACCGCCTAAAAGCTACGACGATTGGTACGATCTGATCTACAGCTTCACCGAGCACGTGACCGAGCGTTACGGCGAGGACGAGGTAAAGCAGTGGTTCTTTGAGGTATGGAACGAGCCGAACCTGAAATGCTTCTGGTCGGCGGATCAGGCTGAATATTTCAAGCTGTACAAGACCTCGGTGACAGCGGTCAGAGCCGTCTGCGATGAATACAAGGTTGGCGGCCCCGCCACGGCGACTTGCTCGTGGGTGACCGATATCATTGATTACTGCACCGATAATAACCTGCCTCTTGATTTCGTTTCCACTCACCTCTATCCACAGGACGAATATTGCATTTACAAGACGAGAGAAAACTCACCCTACGAGCAGATCGGCGACTATTTTATTGAGGAAGTGAAGAAGGTGAAGGAAAAGGTGGCGGCGTCAAAGCGACCCGATCTGCCCATTTACTGGACGGAGTTCAACACTCTTTCAAGCGACAGCGCAAAGCACATCACCTTCTTGAACAACACCGCACTCGACCGACTTTACGGCGCGTCCTGCGTGTGCCGCTGTCTCCTTGAGACGATGGATTACAGTGACGGTGTGGCTTATTGGACGGTCAGCGACGTTTTTGAGGAAAGTCAGATGCGCCACACGCCTTTCTCCGGCACCTACGGTCTCATGACCCTGCAGGGCATAAAGAAAGCGACCTACAACGCTTTTGAGCTGATGAGAAAG
>JAZODH010000049.1:0-7560 GCA_045596925.1 Eubacteriales bacterium | reverse complement strand
CTACACTTCCGGCAGAACAAAGAAGACCGCTCACTCTCTCTACGATGCAACAATATTTGCATTTATGAGCGGTATCGCAAACTCTCAGAACACAGACGCAGATAAGCTCTGGCCCGTTCTTGACAAGGGCGCGTTCTCTATCACAGACGGCGATCAGAAGGCGTTTGCAGACAGTATTAAGGATACCATCAACGAAGATTACAGCTTCACGGACGAGGACGGCAACGCAAATACGCCAAATACGTTCACATACTCCAACCTTCCCCTCCGTAAGTGGATCTTCGGTAACACTACGGATGCATCCTTGGCAAACAGACTTGAGGATACAAGCTCCACAAACGTAGTTTGGTCTCTTCTTACCGATACCAAGGCTGACGGAACCTTTGAGCTTGTAGCGGTTTACCGCCGTGACCCCAAAGCTGATGAAAACGCTGTGGCAACGCTTCCTCAGATCAGAGACCGTGCATCGAGAGGTGGATTTGCCCCCTTCAGTAGTCAATACTTTACTCCGGGTACCTCGAGTCCCGCTGTTGACAGCACAACGGGCAACGGTCTTTACAAACAGGCAACGATCTACAGCCCCATTCTGACCGAGGCTAACGAAAATAAGATCAAGACCCTCGTTATTGACTACGGCGTAAATGATTTTGCGATTTCTGCTCTGGAAAATACGACTGTAAGCTCTCTTGAAACCATCGTATATCCCGAGGGAATGACCGCTTCGCGCGACTACCTGTTGGTATATAACTATTCCGTTAAGAATATGGTATACGCTTCCGAGAACAAGCCGTATCTGACAGCAGAGACTCAGGCAAAGGATTTTGGCGGTATCATAGACCTGTCAGGTCTGGAGTCCATGTCTCTCCACCAGGCTTTCTATGAAGCGAGGGCGGTTGAGAATATTATTCTTCCCGAGAACATCAGAAGCACGACCAGAGTTCAGTACACATTCGCTAACGGAAACGCAGGCAAGCTTAAGAGAGTATGGACTGTAGGAGCTGACGTTCCTGCGGTTAACACCATTGACTTGACGGGCGTAAAGAAGCTGGTTTCCTTCTGTGCTAATGCCTTTATGAACGTTCCTGCATCGACTATCCTTATGCCCGCGTCCTTCCAGGGTGTGGATAGCTACTCCATGGGCCTCCCTAATATAACTACATGTGCAAGAGTATTTGGTCAAGACAAGGCGCATACTATCGTTCTTGCTGATCCCACGGCTCTTACTCTTAAACATTCAAGCGGAAAGCCCGGCGGTCTTATCGCATACCAGGATAAGCTTCACGGTATCGACCCCACCGCCGACACAAAAACCGACCGCGACAACGTTGACAAGATCAAGGTCACTTGCACAGTTGACGGCCAGACCATGACAAAGACACTCGCCGAGTGGAAGGCTTACTATGATGATCTTGCAAAAACGTTTACAGAAATGCTTACACCTCCCGCAAACGGCGAGCAGCCCAAGCAGACTCTTGAGTTTTACGGCGACACGTATAATCTGACCTTCTTCGACGGCTTCGACGGAACAACCCTTGACAGCACCAAGTGGGCAAAGTGCCCCGAGCAAAACCGCCAGGACCTTGGCGGCAGGTGGGCCGACGACAGAGCCTACGTTGATGGCAACGGCAACCTGGTTCTTGCGGCAGTCCGCGATGCAAACGGAAACCTTACCTCCGGTGCGATCCGTACACAGAGCAAGAACTACTCCAATAAAATGTTTGAGCAGGCAAGAGGTTACTTTGAGACACGCTGCAAGCTTCAGACCAAACCCGGATTCTGGAGTGCGTTCTGGCTCATGTGCAGTGGACAGCAAAACGTTAACAACAGTGCTGTTGACGGCGCTGAAATCGATATCATGGAGTCCTACAGTATTGCAAAGAAAGGTATTAACCATGCAATTCACTGGGACGGCTACGGCAATAGTCACCAGGCTACGGGAGCAGGCATCGAGGGCATTGATGTTTATGACGGAGAGTACCATACCTTCGGTCTTCTCTGGACAGAAACAGAATACATCTTCTTTATTGACGGTGTTGAGACTTACCGCGTCGAGGCCGGCTCTGCAAACTATCCCGATGGACAGACTTGCGCAGCTGCTTGCTACCTCAAGCTCACTATCGAGTTCGGTACTTGGGCAGACGCTATGGACGGATCCGCTTTTACCGACAGCGTTCTGTTCGACTACGTAAGAGTTTACCAGAAGGCAAACTGATCTGAGGAGGTAAAATAAAATGAAAAATTATGTAGCTCCTGAAATCGAAGTGATCTCGGCAGACGCACTCCAAGTGCTCGATATATCCATCGGCGACGTTGACGTCAACGTAGGAGACGGATTCTTCTGATAACAAATTAAAAACAATAAAACCCTCGCTCACCGAGCGAGGGTTTTATTGTTTACTTTTTTAACGTCTTCTTCTCCGTCTTCTTGTGCGCTTGTCGCGTACAGAAGCAACCACGAAAATATAAACTGCGGTCAGGATCACGAGGGCGATCATGCTGGCGATAAACCAACGCTGAGACGAGAAGGTTTTGAGCCTTTGCAGGGTATAGAGAAATTCGCTTCTCTCCACCTTATCGGTGGTGATAAGATCCACCGTGCCCAGAACCTCGTCGCCGTATTTTACCGTTATAAAGCCTACCACCTGGCCTTCCACAACGGGAGCTTCAAGTTCGAACTCGTTCAGCTTCGGCAGAAGCTCGATATCCTTTGAGACGTCGATATCCGAGGGAAGAAATGCGGTGAGTGATCCCGCGGGCTTTATGGTTACGTGGTCCGTGTCCTGCGCCAGCGTCACGGTCATCTCCCCAAGGTAGCTGTTTACGTCCAGCACCTTTATCTCGCTGTATGCGCTGAACGCCCAATCAATAAGGTCGCTTGCGATCTCGTACGAGCGAATGCGTTTGTTTTGTTCCTCCGCTCCCATTACAACGCAGATATAAACCTGTCCGTTATACTCCGCCGAGGTCACAAGGCAATAGCCGCCCTGATTGGTATATCCCGCGTTCATGCCCTGCGCCAAGCTGTTGTAATAGGTTGTGTCGATGTATCGGGAAATGAGATAATTTTTGTTGTATACGTTCCGCTGACCGTTTTTGTTAGTGGCGGGCATCTCGTATTTGTTGGTCGTCACCGCTTCCATGATAAGCGGCACCTTGTATGCCGCCGCGGCAACAAGATAGGTGTCGTGTGCGGTAGTTACCATATTGTCGCTGTGCATACCCGAGACGTTCGTGTAGTTGGTGGTCTTTGTGCCAAGCTCGGTGGCTTTTTGGTTCATCAACTCAACGAACTGAGGAATACCTCCTGCCGCCACGTGGGCAAGTATCGCCGCGCAGTCGTTGTTTCCGCCGCAGAGCAGTCCGTAGAACATATCATGGACGGTGACGACCTCACCTGCGGAGATCTTCAAGTTGTTTCCGGTGACGCCTTTCAGCATCTCCTCGGTGACTTCGATCTGCTCGTCAAGCCTGTCCGAGAGAAGCTGAGCGGCAACAAGTCCCGTCATTAACTTCACCGTCGACGCGGGGTAGATAACCTTGTCGGTGTTTTTTTCTGCTATGACCCTGTCCTGGGTCAGATTGTAAAGGTAGACCGACGTGGCACCCTCAAGAGAGGGCATTTCCGCCAGTGCCGAGGAGCAAAGCGAAAAAATAGCGCAGAAAATGAGTGTAAAGACCGTGACACAAAGCGCAGATCTTACAATCTTTTTATTTTTTGTCATTTTCCTGCCTCCTCTCTCAGAATCCGACCTTCAGTCGGTCAAGATATTCGTTTGATTTTGCCACGTCACCGTTTATTGCTTCCCGAAGCTCCTCCACCGACGCGAATTTTCGCTCGGGGCGCAGTCGGGTGAAAAATTCAACTCTCAGCTCCCGTCCGTAGAGGTCTCCGCTGTATCCGATAATGTGAGTTTCGCAGTTTATTCTGTCAGCGTCCTCGACCGTTGGGCGCAGTCCTACGTTTGACACCGCGCGGTAGGTTACGCCGTCGATTTTACAGCTTGACGCGTAGATCCCGTTTTTCGGAATAAGAAGCTCCTCCGAGAAAAACTGGTTCACGGTGGGAAGCCCCAGGGTCCTGCCAAGCTGTTTTCCGCGCACCACTTTTCCCGTGACGCTGTACGGATGTCCCAGCAGACGGTTTGCCTTTTCAACGTCGCCGTCCAGCAGAAGTCCGCGGATCTTTGTGGAGCTTACCTCCTCGCCGTCCAAGGTCACCTTGTCAACAAGTATGGCACGCTCGCCAAAGGCTTTTTCAAGGTCGCTGTAACCGCCATTGCCACCTTGTCCGAATCTGAAATTATATCCGCAGACGACGGCTATGCAGTTGACCTCTTTTTTCAGAAGCTCGACAAACTCCTGCGGGGAAAGATCACGCAGGGCGGGGAAGTCACCAAGCACGGCGACCTTTGCGCCGCATTTTTCTGCAAGCTCCAGCTTTTGGTCGAGAGTGCAGATGCGCTTTGGAGGCTCGGGAGACAGAAAATCGCAGGGGGGCTTTTCAAAGCAGAAGATTCCGCCCTTGGCCGACATATCCCTTGCCGCCTGTGCTGCTTTGGCGATCAGAGTCTTATGACCCAAGTGCACGCCGTCAAAATTTCCAAGCGCCAAAACAAGGGGCGTGTCCGATATGTCGGTTTGCGCCCCTTTTTCAAGGTCAATATTCTTTAGTGCCGTGCTCGCTTTGACCATGCCCGCGCCTGACTTAATTACTTAAGTCCCAGATAGCTGCGGACGAGAGCGTTGAGTAGCTCGTCACGGTCGATCTTGCTGATGAGAGAGCGGGCACCGTTGTGGTTTGTGATGTATGTAGGATCCTCGGAAAGCAGGTATCCGACTATCTGGTTGATGGGGTTGTAGCCCTTTTCGCTCATAGAATCGTAGACCGAGCGGAGGATCTTGTGCATTTCCTCTTCCTTGCCGCCGGGAATCGTAAATGTTATGGTTTGTCCGTGTGCCATAAAAGTACCGCTTCCGCCTCTTGCGGAATTTCCTTTCTGTGGAGGGTGCGAGTTTTACCTCTGTGCTTTCATTATATATTATTTTTTTCTCAATTTCAAGGGTTGTTATATAATTGTAATATTTTTTTATTTACATCGGGCGAAAAATGTGCTAAAATAGACGTGATAAAGTTCAAAAATGCCCGAAAGGAAAAGATATGTCCGAGAAAAACACCAAAAAGATGCTGACGGCGGCGGATTTTCTGCCAACGACTATGCAGGAAATGAAAAACCGAGGCTGGGACAAGGCGGATTTCGTCTACGTTTGCGGCGACGCATACGTTGACCACCCGTCCTTTGGACTGTCCATAATCTCCCGCGTGCTTGAAGCCAAGGGTTACCGTGTGGCGATCTTGTCACAGCCCGATTATAAAAGTCCCGACGCGTTCCGCGAGTTCGGACGCCCGAGACTTGGCTTTCTTGTGTCGGCGGGCAACATCGACTCGATGGTCGCCCACTACACCGTGGCGAAAAAGAAGCGCTCATACGATTATTACAGCCCAGGTGGAAAGATGGGCAAGCGTCCCGACCGCGCCACCATTGTATACTGCAACTGTATTCGTCAGGCTTACGGGGACGTGCCCATAATTTTGGGTGGTCTTGAGGCCTCCTTGCGCCGATTTGCTCATTACGATTACTGGGACAACAAAGTGCGCCGCTCGATCTTGGTCGACAGCCGCGCGGATATCCTTACATACGGAATGGGAGAAAATATCCTCATTCGCATAGCCGAGCTTCTTGACCGAGGTGTGCCCGTGAAGAAGATCCGCGACGTGCGGGGTACTGTCTACCTTGCGAAGCCCGAGGACAAGATCCACTATCCCGTTGCCGCTGAGTTTGATTACGATGAACTGAAAACCGACACGAAAAAATACGCCGAAGCATTCGGCGTGCAATACAGAAACCAGGATTCGGTAAACGGCCGTGCAATAGTCGAGCACTACGACGGCAAGGTGCTGGTGCAGAATCCGCCGATGCCTCCCCTTGAGCGTGAAGAGCTTGACTGGGTCTACTCTTTGCCCTATGCACGCGACTATCACCCCGCATACGAGGCGGAGGGCGGTGTTCCCGCCATTGAGGAAGTGAAGTTTTCGATCACCCACAACCGCGGCTGTTTTGGTGCTTGCAATTTTTGCGCCCTTGCCTTCCACCAAGGACGCACGCTCCGCTCCCGAAGCGAGGAGAGTGTTGTGCGCGAGGCGAAGATCATTACCGAAATGCCCGATTTTAAGGGATATATCCACGACATGGGCGGACCTACCGCGAATTTTCGGGGGCCTGCCTGCGAAAAGCAGCTCAAAGACGGCGTTTGCGCAAACCGCAAGTGTCTCGCACCCTCGCCTTGCCCCAACATGAAGATAGACCACAGCGAATACATTCATTTGCTTGAGGAAATTGAAAAGCTCCCCAAGATAAAAAAGGTGTTTATCCGCTCGGGAATACGTTTTGATTACCTGTTGGCTGATAAGGACGAGACGTTCTTTAAAAAGCTGGTGCGCGACCACGTCAGCGGACAGCTTAAGGTCGCTCCCGAGCATTGCTCATCGGCGGTGCTTTCCTGCATGGGCAAGCCGGATTTCCAGGTCTACGAAAAATTCCGCCGCCGCTATTTTGAGCTGACAAAAAGCATCGGCAAGGAGCAGTATTTGGTGCCCTACCTCATGTCAAGCCACCCCGGCTCGACCCTGAAGGACGCGCTGGAGCTGGCTCTCTGCTTAAAGCGCGACGGCTATGCTCCCGAGCAGGTGCAGGATTTTTATCCCACCCCCGGAACGGCGTCGACGGTCATGTACTACACGGGAATAAACCCATTAGACGGCAAGAGGGTCTACGTTTGCACCGATTACCACGAAAAACAGCTTCAGCGTGCGCTTTTGCAGTTCAACCGACCTCAGAACAGGGAGCTGGTTATTGAAGCTTTGAAAAAACTGGGCAGGGAAGACATGATCGGCTTTGGCCCCGAGTGTTTGGTTCGTCCTGTGGGTGGTCAGAGTTCCAGAGGTAAGGGTAACTCGCAGAAAAAGTCGGCAACACCGAGAAATTCCCAAAATCGCGGCAGACCTCAAACAAAAAAGCCGCAGGGCAAAAAGCAAAAGAAAAAATAAAAAAAGCACGACGGCGCGCCGTCGTGCTTTTTTCTTAAAACAAACGGCAGACCCGCGGGTCTGCCGTTCCACTCATTATATATTATAACGCATATGCGCTTTTACTTACCGATCGGTTTTATGTAAAAAATATATATCAAATCTCTTCCATTCGCGCGGTGCTCCGCGTTCCCGATAGAAGATATCTTATGAGTTTTGTTTGATTACTTTGCGTAGTCAACCGCTCTGCTTTCGCGGATAAGGTTGATCTTGATCTGTCCGGGGTACTTGACCTCGCTCTGGATCTTCTGTGCAATATCGTGTGCGATAAGAGCCATGCCCTGGTCCGTGACCTCCTCGGGCTTGACCATTACGCGGATCTCGCGGCCTGCCTGAATAGCGTAAGCTTTGTCAACGCCTGCAAATTCCGTTGCGATCTCCTCCAGCTTGCGGAGTCTCTTGATGTAGTTTTCAAG
>JAZODH010000048.1:0-14785 GCA_045596925.1 Eubacteriales bacterium | reverse complement strand
ACACCTCACTTTGACTTATCCCGAAGCCGCAAAAGCGGCTTCGGGATGTGTTTTTTATTCTACTGTTACGGATTTAGCCAGATTTCTGGGCTTATCAACGTCGCAGCCGCGCTGTGCCGCCACATGGTAAGCAAAGAGCTGGATGACCGTAGCCAGAGGGAATGTGGCAAAATCTGCGTCAACGTCGTCTAAAATGACGGTATTATCCGCAGGGATATTATATTTTGCCGAGATCTCCTTTGTCGTCACCGCAAGGACCACAGCGCCTCTTGACTTGACCTCACGGATACCCGAGATCATCTTCTCACAAAGCCTCTCCTGGGTCATGAGCGCCACCACGGGCGTTCCCTCCACAATAAGAGAGATTGTTCCGTGCTTCAGCTCGCCTGCGGCGTAAGCCTCGCTGTGAATATAGGATATCTCTTTGAGCTTCAGAGATGCCTCGGGGCAAAGAGTACTGTCAAGGCCTCTGCCGATAAAGAACAGATTTTCAACCGCCAGATAATTGCGGGCGATAACTTCGATGTCACGGCTGAGCGTCAGTGCCTTTTCGACCTGAGCGGGCATATCCTCGCAGAGCTTGCGGCAAAGCTCCTTTGCCTCGCCGTCGCTCAGTCTACCCTTGACTCTGGCAAGCTGGATGGCAAACAGATAAAGCATAGCACATTGAACACTGTACGCCTTGGTGCTGGCAACCGATATCTCGGGACCCGCCCAAGTGTAGAGCACACAATCCGCCTCCCTTGCCACCGATGAGCCAATAACGTTTACAATAGAGAGGGTGCAGACGCCGTTTGCCTTTGCATGGCGGAGAGCCGCCAGGGTGTCCGCCGTCTCGCCGGATTGGGACAAGAGAATAACGAGATCGTCGGGGTCGAGAATGGGGTCGCGATATCTGAACTCGGAGGCAACGTCAACGTCAACACTGACCCTTGCCAGCTTTTCAATAATAGCCTTACCCACCAAACCCGCGTGCATAGCTGTTCCGCATGCAACGATATGTATGCTCTTGAACTTGCCCAGCTTATCGTCGTCAAGTTCATGAACGCCAAACAGGGGAAGTCCGTCCTCACCCAGACGTGTAGACACTGTCTGGCGGATAGCCTCAGGCTCCTCGTGGATCTCCTTTATCATGAAGTGAGGGAAGCCTCCCTTCTGAGCCTGCTCTACGTTCCAGTCAACGGTCAATCTCTTCTGCTCTGTCTTCTTGCCCGTGCGGTCAAAAAACTCGATCTCGCCGCCGCAAAGAACCGAAACGATCCCTTCCTCAAGCTGATAATAGGAGCTTGTATGCTTCAAAATCGCCGGGATATCCGATGCGATGATGCCGCATTCACCGTTTGACGCGACGATCAGCGGATTATCCTTACGCATGGCAAATATCTTGCCGGGAAAATCTCGGAACATTACGCCAAAGGCATAAGATCCGCGGATAACGTCCGCCGCCTCGAACATAGCGAGAACAGGGTCGTTTACCTTTTTATAATAGTAGTCAATGAGCTTGGCCGCCGCCTCGGTGTCTGTCTCCGAGTAGAAGGTGTAGCCCTTTCGCTCAAGCATTTCCTCGATCTCGGCGTAGTTCTCAATGATTCCGTTGTGAACCAGTGCCAGGGAAGGTGCTGTATGGGGATGCGAATTTGTGTCGGAGGGAGCGCCGTGGGTCGCCCAACGGGTGTGACCTATGCCACAGGTTCCCTCAATTTTTGTTTCAAGTGAATTTATCTTTTCCTCAAGCAGGTCTATCCTGCCCTTGGATTTCACCGTTTCGATACCGTCATCTGCCCCGCAGACCGCGATTCCCGCAGAGTCGTAGCCTCTGTACTCAAGGGTGCGAAGTCCTTCGAGCAGTATCGGAACGGAGTTTTGGTGTCCTGTGTATCCGATGATACCGCACATATATAATTTACCTATGTCGGCAACTTCGCCGAACGAATTCGGCAAAGTTGCCGGTCCCTTACATTTGATATGTTTTCTGCGTTTTTGTCCTGCAGGTCACCCCGCAGATTTGTCCGCAGAATTACGACAGAGAAAATCTGCCGGAGAAGCATCCGCCGATAATTTCGATAACTTCTCTCCTCGTCAACTTTATTTTCAAGTTCCGGCGCTTTAAAACGTCATATCTCAAGAGAGTTTTTCTTTTATCACGTCTGCAACGCGATTTGTGATTCTTTCGATCTGCTCCATGTTCTCGCCCTCTGCCATAACGCGGATCAGAGGCTCTGTTCCCGAAGGACGAACAACAAGTCTGCCCGTAGCCCCCAGCTCTGCCTTTGCTTCGTTCATAGCGTCCTTGATGTCGGGATCGGTGTAGAACTTCAGCTTGCCCTCGGCGGAGACCTTCAGATTTACCATAGTCTGAGGATAGCAGGTCATGACCGATGCAAGCTCGGAGAGCTTCTTACCCTTACGGCGAATGAGAGAAAGCAACTGGCATGCCGTCAGCTGACCGTCACCCGTTGTAGCAAAATCGCGGAAAATAATGTGTCCCGACTGCTCACCGCCAAAGGAGTAGTCCTCAAGGAGCATTTCCTCAAGCACGTATCTGTCGCCAACCTTCGTAGCGACAAACTTTATGCCGTTGTCGTCGCAGAACTTGCCAAATCCGAAGTTAGTCATGATAGTTCCGACCACCGCGTTTCCGTTAAGACGTCCGCGTTCAAGCAGGTCAAGCGCGCAAATAGCCATCATTTGGTCGCCGTCAACAAGCTTTCCGTTTTCGTCAACTGCCAGACACCTGTCGGCATCGCCGTCGAATGCAACTCCGCAATCGTAGCCACCCTCCACAACGAATTTTGCAAGTCTGTCGATATGAGTCGAGCCGCAATCGTCGTTGATGTTGGTACCGTTTGGCTCTGCGTGGAGAATGGTAGCCTCTGCTCCCAGCTCCTCAAAAAGCTTTGCCGCAGTCGTGCTTGCGCTTCCGTTTGCGCAGTCCACAGCAACTCTCATACCGTCAAGGGAATAAAGAACGCTGCTCTTTACGTGGTCAATGTAATCTCTGGTCGCCTTTTCTGCCCGGGTCACTCTTCCGACCTCACCGCCGATAGGCTTTTTGCCGTCGCTCTCACCGTCGAGAACGATAGCCTCGATCTTGTCCTCCAGCGCGTCGGGAAGCTTGTAGCCCTCGCCGCCAAAGATCTTGATTCCGTTGAACTCTGCAGGGTTGTGGGAAGCGGAGATCATAACACCCGCGTCCGCCTTGTACTTACCCACAAGGTAAGCCACGGCAGGAGTAGGAACCACTCCCAGGTCGATAACGTCCGCGCCTCTTGAGCAAATGCCGGCCATAACCGCGCATCCGATCATATTTGAGGACATTCTCGTATCCGAGCCCACGATGAAAAGAGGTCTGCGTCTGCATCCGTCCGAGATGACCTCAGCCGCCGCGCGTCCTATTTCCATTGAGCGTTCAACGGTCAGCTCGGTATTTGCGATACCGCGAACACCGTCTGTTCCGAATAATCTGCCCATAGATCTTTTCCTTTCTTTTTTAATTTTTCTTTACGATATTTCTGGCACTTTTAAATATGCTGTCTGCCGGCACAGCACCCCGAACCGATGACAGGGGATAGACGTTTGAATGAGGTCCGATAACGGTTCCCGGGTTCAGCACGCTGTTGCAGCCGACCTCAACGAAGTCGCCCAGCATAGCTCCGAATTTTTTCAGTCCCGTTTCGATCTTCTCATCACCTGCGCGGACGCAAACAAGGGTCTTGTCGCTCTTCACGTTTGACGTGACCGAGCCTGCGCCCATGTGGGATTTGTAGCCCAATATCGAATCGCCCACATAATTGAAATGGGGAACCTGACAGCCGTCGGAAATGATACAGTTCTTAAGCTCCGTAGAATTTCCGATAACACAGCCGTCGCCTACCAGCGCCGATCCGCGGATAAAGGCACACTGCCTCACCTCGGTATCCTCGCCGATAATGCAGGGCGCGGAAATGCTCGCACTCGGACTCACCTTTGCACTCTTTGCTATCCATATTCCCTCAGACGGGCTGTCATACCTGTCAGCAGGAAGTTCTTTTCCGATCTCAAGAATTATTTCCTTGATCTTCGGAAGCACCTGCCAAGGGTATTCGCACTCGAATATCCGCTTTTCGGCAAGAGAATGTCCAGCCTCAAACAGTTCGGTGTTTTTTATAGCATAATCCAATCCTTCACCTCCTTATATAGATTCATATCAAAAACGCAGATGCGCCTTTAATTCATAATAAGGGGGAAGGACGTCCAGAGCCAGCCGTGGGAGGTGTTCTCGTAGACGTAGTCGCTAAAGGTGACGGTGGTGTTACCGTCAACGGTCTTGGTCTCCTTTACAGTATAGCGGAAGCTGTCGGAGGCGAATTTGCTCAGAAAAGCCTCACTCGTAACGCTCGGATCAGTAACAGCAATCGTCTCGATGGGCTTGCAGTAAAGCGTGCCGTTGATGTCGCGGTAGTTCTCACGCGCGTCGGCGATCAGCACGTCTGCAATAGGCTTGTCAAAGATAGCGGAAATGTAGTCGGTAAAATCCTTGTAGGTCTCGATGGTCGCATCGTTCAAAAGCGCGGTCTCAAAAGCCGCAACGATGGGATAATATGTAGCGCCGTCCTCTTCAACTCCGTTTTCGACCATTATGGGCATGCACTCAACGTAGATCCAGTTGTAGACCTGCATCGCAAGATCGTAATAGTACTTGACCATCATAGCAGCACGGGGGTTGTCAACAGGCTCGCGCACACTGTCGTCTTCGGGAGGAAGCGTTTCAATAGGGAAAGTGTCCTCGGTGATACTTCCGGGATCAGCCGTTATGATCTCTGTGTTGGGATCCTCTGTGGTCTCAGGCTTGTGGTCGTCCTTTTTGTTTCCGCAAGCGCCGAGCGCAAAGGTCGCTCCGCAAAGAAGAGCCAGCCCCAGTGAAGTAAGCTTTAATGCAAAATCCTTTTTCATTTTAAACTCCATTCCGCCGCCCAAGGCGGCACAAAGAAACTTTTCATATTGTGCGGTCGTATGAGGACATACCTCCGCATTATATACTCAGTATATTATATCAAATAGTGTTACATTTGTCAAGTAAAATCGCACTTTGGTTTTTCGGCAGAAATCCTTAAAAATTTACAAAAAAGTAAACAAAAACTTCACACAATGTAACAGCACCGTAGTAAAATAAAATCGAATATGCTCTTATAAGGAGTAAAAAATGATTGAAAAGCTGAAAAATGTGATATCAATGATCGCGGCAAAAGAAAACCCGTCGATCAGCGACAAGATAATAAAAAACAAGACCGCCCGCACCGTCATGGATGTGCTGGGCTACATAGCTGCTCTGGTTCTTCCCCTTGTGTGCTTTGCGCAAGCAGAGCTTTTGGGTACGGGAAGCCGCGCTTGGTTCTTGGAATTCATCAGAACTCAGACAAAGGTTGCCCTGTTTTCGATAGGTCTGCTCTACCTCATATATTTCCTGCTGGTTCTGATCTTCCGTAAATTCACTGTCCCCGCCTTTATTTTATGGGTGGCGACGGCGGCTCTGCCTATCGCCAGCTACATGAAATACAGCACCACGGGCGATTATCTCTACCCCTGGGATTTTCAGCAGACGGGCAACGTAGATCTGCTGCTTGAATACTCAAACGCGAAGATCCCGTTCATCTTTATCGTCACGGTGTTTGCGGTGCTCGGCGGATGTCTCTTTATAGCTTTTACCGCGCCTTCCGTCAGGGTAAAATATTTTGTAAGACTTCCCGTTCTTGCTCTGACCCTGCTTATCTGCTTCTTCTCTCTCAACTCAGAGGCAAAGATAAACCGTTTGGTGGAGAAGAACGGAATGTCTTTCGTGGACGGCTTTCTGCCTTCCAACAGCTACGTTGAAAACGGATTTATCGGCGCTTTCACCATGAATATTCTGAGCACCTTTACCGACGAGCCGGAGGGTTATTCCAAGGAAAAAATGGAGACTATCGCGCAGGGCCTTGAAACCGTGCCGAAAAGTGACGCTTTCAACTCTCCCGACGTGATACTGATCCTCAGCGAGAGCTTTTGGGACGTGACCAAGCTTGGTCTTGATTTTTCCTACGATCCTTTGGCGAATTTCCGTGAAATTGCGAGCCGAAGTGACGTATACAGCGGAACATTTTACACCACGGGCTTTGGCGGCGGAACAGTGCGCCCGGAATTTGAAGTTCTCACGGGACTTACCACCGATTATATGCCCGCAGGCTGTGTTCCTTATCAGTACGTAAACGAAAAGCTGCAAAGCTACCCCTCTCTGTTCCACGACATGGGATACCGCACTCTCGCCGTACACCCTTACCTCTCGAATTTCTATCAGAGGGAGTCAAAATACCCATATCTGGGCTTCGACGAGACCTACTTTGAAGAGGATCTTTATAAAATAGAAGAAGTTGAGTGCAACGTCCGCGGAAAAAACATCTCGGACGACACCTTCATCGACTACATTACCCATTTTATGGACAACTCGGACACCCCCACCTTCCTTTTCGGCATCAGCATGGAGGGCCACCAGCCATATCCGACAAAATTCACCGAGGAGGAATTTGACCTTGACGTCTCGTCTAACCGACTTGACGGCGAAACGCTGAACATAGTCCGTCAGTACGCGCAATGCATAGCCGACGCGGACAAGGCCTTGGCAAAGCTGGTGGCTTGGGCTGACAGCCGTGAGCGCGAGACGGTGATCGTCTATTTTGGCGACCATGCCCCCTCTCTCGGTGCAAATTACGCTGCCTATGTGCAGTCGGGAGTTGTGGCCAATCCCGCCGAATTTACCGCACAAGAAAGATTGCTCCTGCAGACAACCCCCTTTATAATCTACTCCAACTTTGAGCTTGGTGAGAGTGATGTTATCGAGAAGGGGACGGAAAATCACATTCCCTCCTATCAGCTCATGAACGCCGCCTGCTCCCTTATGGGCACCGAGATCACAGGAATCATGAACTTTCTGTCAGAGTACAAGAGCGTTCTTCCCTACTTCAATTCCCGTCTGGGGCTTACCGTTACAGCGGAACAGCAGGAATACGTAGATGCCCACCGATACATCACCTATGACATTGTATTCGGCAAAAATTATTTTAACGATTGTTTCAAATAAAATATACTCATACAGGTTTATCCGTAGGGCGGGGGCTTGCTCCCGCCGTTACGTTGGTTTGTAATTGTTTAAAACGGCGGGAGCAAGCCCCCGCCCTACAAAGAAAACGAACGATTTTCGTAAATCCGTAGGGGACGACGTCCTCGGCGTCCCGTTATTTTATTTTAGGCAAAAGAATCTTTTCTTCGGGTGCGTGGGTCGCCGAGGACGTCGACCCCTACCAACAGGGCGCTCATTTATACAGACCCGTAGGGAAGGAAATTATCCTCCCGCACGGCAGACGACAGGCACCTGTTCGGTTGTGTTCATCTCTACGATAAAAACCATCGTCGCCCTTTTTGCAAAAAAAAACACGGATAAGTGCTTGACAAAAGCGCTTATCCGTGGTACTATATTGTCATATATTTGAGGAAAGGAAGGCACTACAAATGAATTTTTGCATGTACGTGATGTATGATATGATGATGTGCCGTTCCCATTAAGCCTCATTTTAGATACATTCATTCAAGAAATTTTATGAAATGTTGCAGTTGAGGCTCAGAGTGCTGAAACTGCGTTTTTGTTTTAGCCTTGAGCCTTCCGCGCAACGTGGGAGGTTATTTTTATGTCAAACAACTACAAGATCGACACACTTTGTCTGCAGGCGGGCTACAAGCCCGAAAACGGTCAGCCCCGCGTGCTCCCCATCTACCAGAGCACTACTTACAAGTACGACTCCTCCGAGCATCTGGGCAAGCTCTTTGACCTTGAGGCTCCCGGTCACATGTACACAAGGATCTCCAATCCCACCTTTGACGCGGTTGAAGAAAAGATAAACGCACTTGAGGGCGGCGTTGGCGCAATGCTCACCTCTTCGGGTCAGGCGGCAAGCCTTATGGCGGTCCTGAACATCACAAGTGCGGGTCAGAACATCATCAGCCTTTCCTCTATCTACGGCGGCACTATCAACCTTTTTGCCGTTACTATGAAGCGCATGGGTATCGACGTCCGCTTCGTCACACCCGATATGACGGACGAGGAAATTGAAAAGCTCATGGACGAAAACACCCGCATGATCTTCGGCGAGACTATTGCAAACCCCGCGCTGACAGTCCTTGACATGGAGAGATACAGCGCTCTGGCTCACCGCCACAATATCCCCATGGTGGTGGACAACACCTTTGCCACCCCCGTTCTCTGCCGTCCCTTTGAGTACGGCGTTGACATCGTGACTCACTCCACCACAAAGTACATGGACGGTCACGCGACGGTCGTGGGCGGCTGCATCGTTGACAGCGGAAACTTCGACTGGACAAAGGGCAACTTCCCCGAGCTGACCACTCCCGATGAATCCTACCACGGCGTGGTCTACACCGAGAATTTCGGCAAAGCCGCGTTCATCACAAAGGCCCGCGTTCAGCTTATGCGTGACTTCGGTTCCACCCCCTCGCCTCTCTCCGTGTTCCTGCTTGACCACGGTCTGACCACTCTGGCTCTGCGCATGGAGCGCCACAGCTCAAATGCGCTGAAGGTCGCGCAGTTCCTTGAAAGCGACGACAGAATCGCGTCCGTAAGCTACCCCGGACTTGAGTCCGACTCACAGCACGCGCTTGCAAAGAAGTACCTTCCCTTGGGCTGCAGCGGCGTTATCTCCTTTGAGATCAAGGGCGGCCGCAATGCGGCAATGAAGTTTATGGACAGCATGAAGCTGGCGGCAATAGTAGTTCACGTTGCCGATGCCCGCACCTGCGTCCTTCACCCCGCCTCAACAACTCACCGTCAGCTGACAGACAAACAGCTCATTGAAGCCGGCATCAGCGCAGGTCTCATCCGCCTCAGCGTTGGTATCGAAAACGTCGAGGACATTATAGACGACATAAAGCAAGCGCTTGACCAAATCTAAAGGAGGACAGCGAAAATGCCCATTAAAATTCCAAACGATCTGCCCGCAACACGGACATTGCACGAGGAAAACATTTTCGTCATGACCGAGACAAGAGCGATGACCCAGGATATCCGTCCTCTTCAAATTCTCGTTTTGAACTTAATGCCAAAAAAGATTGAGACCGAAACTCAGCTGGCACGTCTCCTGGGCAACACACCTCTGCAGGTGGAGCTTGAGTTCCTCCAGACCGCAACGCACAAGGCCACCCACACCTCCGAGGAACACATGATTGCCTTCTACAAGACCTTTGACGAGATCAAGGACAGAAAGTTCGACGGCATGGTAATAACCGGCGCTCCCGTTGAAAAAATGGAGTTCGAGGATGTTGAATACTGGGACGAGCTCTGCGAGATCTTCGAGTGGAGCAAGACGCATGTGACCAGCTCCTTCCACATCTGCTGGGGCGCGCAGGCGGCTCTCTACTATCATTTCGGTATCGGAAAGCAGCTGCTGCCCGAAAAGCTTTTCGGCGTTCTTCGCCATAAGGTCGAATATAAGAACTCCATGCTTCTTCGCGGCTTTGACGATATTTTCTTTGCGCCGCAGTCCCGTCATACGACAATAGAACGAAGTGACGTAGAGGCTCACCCCGAGCTAAAGATTCTTGCATCCTGCTTGGATGACGGTGTCTTTGCCATGATCACCCCCAACGGAAAGCAGATATTCATTACGGGGCATCCCGAGTACGATCCTCTGACACTTCACAACGAATATTTCAGAGACAAAAACGCGGGACTGCCCATCTCCGTTCCGAAAAATTACTACCCGAACGATGATGACACGCAGCCTCCCATGGTCACATGGCGCTCCCACGCAAACCTGCTCTATTCCAACTGGCTCAACTATTTCGTATATCAGACCACACCGTTCGATATTACGCAGATCAAATAACATAAAAGCGATGGCGCAAGCCATCGCTTTTATGTTATCTCCTCGCCCTCATTTCCCTTATCAGGGCAACAGCGTAGATCAATATGACCGTAATTCCCGTCACCGAAACAACGCTGAATACGGGAGATGTCAGCCGCATTATCCAGTTATACCGACTGAACGTGACGGAGTCGGAGGAATGAGATATTTTCATGGCAAGTCCCATAAACATAAAAGACTCCAAGAACCGAAAAGCTACGTAACCGACGACACCTCCGCAAAGCAAGCCCACCGATTTGCGTGACAGCTCAAAGCGCACTTTTCTGAAGCATATAACGGTGGCCGCCACCATGCCTATCTCCGCGACGAACATAATAAGCGACACGACGGTCTGCGCGGCCATGCCCTTAAAATCAATATAGCGCACCCATGCCGACGGGGTGACACCCGTGGCAATATGCAGATAAATATTTACAAACCAATAGATCAGCCACGCGCACCATAACCCCGCCCGACGCCGACAGGTAAAGCAGATAAGAGCGCAGAGAAACAGGGGGATAGAGAACACAAGCCCGGCCAAAAGATTGCTGAGTGCCGTCAATATCAGCAGTGTCAGACCGCCGAAAAAGATAAGAAAATATCCTGCCGTTATCCGTCCCTCGCGGTGCTGATAGATGATTTGTGTGGTGTGAGGTGCTTCCTTGCGGTCGTCAGCGCGCCTTTCCGCCGTATCGACTGTCTTCTCATTGCTTCCGTTTACCAGCTCATCCAAGCTCACTCCAAAAAGCTCACTCATCAATATAAGCTTTGGAAGCTCGGGGACGGCGGCACCTGTCTCCCATTTTGACACGGACTGCCTCGAAACGTCCAGCGCCTCCGCCAGCTCGGATTGAGAAAGCTTCTTCTCGCATCTGAATTTATATATCTGTTCACAAAGCTTCATAATTCCCTCCTTTAATAGTGCTTAAATTATATCATCTTGGTATCGCAAAATCAACCAATTCAAGTTGGAAATTTACGCAACCGCAGGTTGCACGGCAAAAAACGACGGCAAAAGCCGTCGTTTTTTTTCATTTTGCATTTTTAATCATCTGACGAAGCATCTCGTCCGTCTCGTCGGAAAAAGAATTGGCGTCGTAGTCCACCGAAACCACGTTCACATCGGGGTCGATGCTCTTTACAAAGTCGATAAGTTCCTTGCCGTCATAGAGACGGTCCATAGGCTGATTGCAAACGATGTTCTTCACACCGTTCTCCGCCAGCGCAAGCATTTCTGCCGCCAGGAGCCTATTCTCACCCGCTTTTTCTCCGTTCCCCACGTGTTTTTGAGCCAGAGCCAGAGTATCCTCAAAGGGCGTCATGGGCGCGAAATCGGAATTTTCCTTTACGATGCGGATAATGTCGCTCTTTTTCCTTGACAGAAACCTATACAGAAATCCATACACCAGGCGACGCACAAGGGACTTGCTTTCGGTCTTGCTGTTATAGACCGTATAAAGAATGGAATCTGCCAGACCCGGAACGACTACCTCCGCGCCCTCGCACATGAGAAAATCCTCCAGGCAGTTGTTGCCCAGCGGCGAATATTTGACATAAAGCTCACCAACGATTCCAACCTTTGCGGCAGGTCGCTTTTCAAGCTCGATCGAGGCAAAATCCCGCACTATCTGTGTGCAATTTTCTTTTACCCGACGGTATTCGATGACGCCCTCCGCGCCAAGCTCCCGGCCCAGCCGTCTCTGCCACTTGGCAATAAGATCGTCGGACGAGCCTTCATTCTTTTCGCAAGGCTTGCACTGATTTGAAAGAGACATCATAAGATCTCCGTAAAGAACGGCGTAAATTATTCCGTGAAGCTTCTTTGAATCAAGCACGAAGCCCGGGTGCTTTTTAAGCCCCGCAGAGCTGAGAGATATGACGGGAACGTGTTCAAAGCCCGCGCTCTCAAGAGCCGAGCGAAGCAACTGCAGATAATGAGACTCTCCCATGCCGCCCGTGCAGAAAAACAGCAGCGCCACACGGTGGGAATCGTAACGACCGCTTTTCAGAGCGGACAAGAATTGACCTATGACTAAAACAGCGGAATAGCAAGCGTCGTCGCCCGCGTATTTCAGACCTGTTTCCACCACCGCGCGTCCGTTGTTTGACAGTATCTCCACGTTGTAGCCGTAAGTACTCAGAACGCTTCCCACCAAAGAAAAATGCAAGGGAAGCATGGTGGGAATGAGTATCTTGTGGCTTTTTATCATTTTCTCGGTAAAGGGGATATATTTCGACTCCATTTTATCTTCTCCGTATCTCCGCAAAATGCGGATAATTCCTATCCCTCGTATTGTACCACAGAATTTTCCTTTTTTCAAGTGGCAATAAGTCAAAAAAATCCTCGAATAAGGTTGACTTTTTTCGATTTTGGGTATATACTGTTCCGGTGGAAAGGCAACGGATTTGCATTCCCTGATTTTTGCATGAAAGGTGGCGCAATATTGGAAACGAACAGAAAAACTCTGCTCACCGAAGGCAATATATTCAAAAAACTTATTCTTTTCTCGGTTCCCATTTTCATCGGAAATCTGTGTCAACAGCTATATAATACCGCCGACGCCGTTATCGTCGGACAGTTCCTGGATAAGACGGACTTGGCGGCGGTAAACTCGTCCGGCTCTCTGATCTTCATGCTGGTCAGCCTCTTCCTGGGAATTTCCGTGGGTGCGGGCGTCGTAATTTCCAAATACTACGGTGCTCAGGACGAGAAAAATCTGAAAACTGCAGTTCATACAACAGTCGCCTTCGGCTTTGCGGCAGGACTTGTGCTGACCGTTTTTGGCGTTGCATTCACGCCCCAGATCCTCAGAATGATGAACACCCCCGATGACGTTCTGCCGAAATCCGTCATTTATTTCCGAATCTATTTCTACGGCGCGATCCCCAACGTAATGTACAACATCGCTTCGGGTATTCTGCGTGCGGTGGGAGACAGCAAAAGACCGCTCTACTATCTTATGGCGTCGACCGCACTCAACATCGTGCTTGACGTGCTTTTCATCGGCGTTATGGGCTACGGTATCGGCGCGGCGGCATTTGCCACCATTCTTTCACAAACACTCAGCGCGATTCTGTGCTGTCACCGCATCGTCAAGTGCCGCGAGGTATACAAAGTCAATATTCGTGACATAAGATTTGACGGACCTATGCTTGGTCAGATCATAAGCTTCGGTCTGCCCTCGGGTATTCAAAACTCGGTTATCGCACTTGCGAACGTTTTCGTTCAGTCAAACATAAACGGCTTCGGCGACAGCGCAATGGCGGGCTGCGGAAGCTACTCCAAGATCGAAGGCTTCGCGTTCCTGCCTATTACCTGCTTTGCCATGGGTCTGACCACCTTCGTGGGACAGAATCTGGGCGCAAAAAAGCACGACCGCGTGAAAAAAGCCACCACCTTCGGAATTGCTACCTCAATGATATTGGCGCAGGCGATCGGCATAGTTATCGCCTTGTTCGCGCCGTTCTTCATAGGAATGTTTTCGGACGACCCCGACGTCATCTCATACGGTGTAAGGCAAGCGCAGATCGCTCCGCTTTTCTATTTCCTGCTCTCATTTTCTCACTGTATCGCGGGCATTTTGCGAGGCGCGGGAAAGGCAACGGTGCCAATGTTTACCATGCTGGCGGTATGGTGCGTGGGGCGAGTCACCTATATCAGCGTGACTCTGAAGTATATATACGATATCGCGGTAGTCTTCTGGGCATACCCGCTCACCTGGGCCGTAAGCTCGGTGATCTTCCTTATCTACTTTGTCAAGGTGGACTGGATACATACCTTTGACCGCATGGAAGAGAAGCTTAATTGATTTTCTCGGGGGAGGGCTTTTTCCTCCCGACAATTCCGAGAAACGGAAGGCATTTGCAGGCGATCGGATAGTATCCGTGTTCGCCAGAGATAAACAAAAGGACACCCGAAGGTGTCATGCCGCTCGCGACGAGATTCTGAACTCAATTTTGCGAAGCAAAAAATGAGAGAGTTCAGCATCGCAAAGCTTTCAGCAAAACAAAAAAGGACACCGTTGGTTCCTTACCGTTCGTTACGAGATTCGAACTCAAGCGATGCCCATTGTTCACACAAATTTGACATTCTCACAGCAACGTCTTTTCAAATCGCAGAGCGATTTGAGAGAGTTATAATGGAGAGAAAGAGATTCTGAACTCAGTTTTGCGACATTGATTGTAAAGAGATTCGAACTCAAGCGATGCCGATTGTACACATAGACTTAAGGCTCACAAAGCATCGCCTTTCCAAGGTACGAAGCACCTTGTGAGAGTTCGAATCGTGACGCTCCGAGATAAACAAAAGGACACCCGAAGGTGTCCTTTTGTTTATGGCGGAGAGAAAGAGATTCGAACTCTTGTTGGGGTATTAGCCCAAACACGATTTCCAGGTTTATTAACGTATCAAAAAATTATACTTGCATTTTTTGTTGATGTGTGATAATATAAAAACGCTGTAGTCTCCTTTTAACTAGAAAGGAGGTGAAGCTAGTGGAGACTATCACCACTTTTATAGTGTCTGTGGCTGGTAAGTTAGTTGGTCATCTTTTGTGCAAGTTGATTGATTGGCTTATTAAGCGTAACGCAAAACGCAAGTAATCGTTACATACAGACACAAAAAACCCCGGAACTGACACTTCCGGGGTTTTCTTTTTTGTGCTGTAGTGTGCAAGTGGAGACTATCAATTTCCTTTGCACTATTATATTATCATAAATCTTGAAAAATGTCAAGGATTTTTAACAAAAAACCTCGGATGTCGGTTCCGAGGTTTTTCGTTAAAGGTGTGTTTAGGTGTGCAATAGTGAATCATTAAAGCTATTGCATTTTTATAGTACCATAAATTATGTAATTTGTCAAT
>JAZODH010000047.1:0-1733 GCA_045596925.1 Eubacteriales bacterium | reverse complement strand
ACCGCGCCCGCTTTTGAGACCGCGTTGCTTTCAAAATCACTCTCGCATTTCATTACTGCCAAGATAACCGACTGTGGAACGGAATATTCCTGCGAATATTTTTCTACGTAATCCATGTATCTGAGAGGGTGTGTCTTTCTGTCAATAAGATCGCAAATGGCGTCGATTCCAAATCCGATGCCGATCGAAAGACCGATGATAGTCAGCAGAATAACCGTTCTGATAAACGCTTTTTTCAAAGTCCCGCCTCCTTTACGATCTTTTTAAGCTCAGCTTCAAGAGAGACCAGATCCCCGTTGTTGTAAATGACGTGGTCTGATCTTTCCTTGTAGAAGTCATCGTCGGGTTGTGAATTTATTCTTGCCTCTGCCGCCTCGCGTCCGATTCCTTCGCGAGTCATAATTCTCTTGATTCGGGTCTCTTTGTCAGCTAAAACCGATATGACCGTGTTGCATTGCCGATCAAACCTACTCTCAAGCAGGGTAGGGGCATCGACGGTGAAAATCTTGTATTCTTTCAGCTTCTCTGCCTGCCGTTGAACCTCTTTGAGCACGTATTTGTGGGTGATCGAATTCAGAACGGGCAGCTTGCTTTGCCGTCCTTCCTGTGAGAACACTATTGAAGCAAGCGCTTTTCTGTCAAGCTCGCCGTCGGGGAAAAATATCCCGTCTCCGAAATTATTCCGAAGCTCGTCGAGACAGGGAGAGGGCGGGACGAGCAGATCGTGGTAGATCTTATCGCAATCAAGATGATAGGATCCCATTTCCGAAAGAATTTTGGACACTTCGCCTTTTCCTGCGCCGGACGGACCTGTGAGACCAATAAATTTAATCATATTATGTCTCCTATGTCAACAGATCTTCCAAGCTCGGCAGAGCGGTAGGCGGCTTCCATTATACGCTGGACCTTTGCGCCGTCCTCAAAATCGGGACTGAACTTTTCTCCATTGTATACTGCCGATAAGAACTTCATGTAACTTGTATTGTGTGCGCGAAGCCAGCCCGCAGGAGCTTTGGGAGAGGGGAACACTCCGCCGGGAGTCTCGTATCTGCCCACACATTCGATTCTCGTAAATCCGCGTTCACCACCGATCGGTGCATCGGGTGCGGTGTTATCATAAAAATAGAGCCAGTTGGGATCCATCAGAGAATATTTAAGCGCGCCGCGCTCGCCGTAGACCTCGATCGCTAAATCATCGTTTGTTCCCGTGTGGACCTTGCTTGCAACGATCGTACCGCAGCCACCCTCGGGAAGTTTGCAGAGCATATAAAATGCCTCGTCGGCGTTGGTATGCCAGGTCTCGCCGTTCATGCCGAGACGGATGGGATAAGCGATTTGGTCCATGCCCATGACGGACTTGATGTCACCGCAAAGATACGTGACGAGATCGAGTACGTGAGAGCCAAGGTCAAAAAGAACACCGCCGCCGCAGATATCCTTGTTCTGCTTCCAGCCTGCTTTTTTTGCCGGGTCAGCACAGCTGCTGTGATAATAAACGGCGTGGAAAGACAGGATCCGACCCAGCCTGCCTTCGTCAATAAGCTGTTTTGCGCGTGTTAAGGGTGCCATGTGGCGGTTGTGGAACACGACACCGCAGGTAACGCCTTTTTCCTTCGCCTTTTCGGCGGCGATCTTCGCCTGCCCGTAGGTTATACAAAGCGGTTTTTCGCAGTAAATATGTTTTCCTACTTCCAGCGCCTTCATGATAGTGTCAAAGTGGAAAATGTTCGGCG
>JAZODH010000046.1:0-3979 GCA_045596925.1 Eubacteriales bacterium | reverse complement strand
ACGAGAGGCTTTCTCTCAGCTCCGAGAGCCTTGAACATATCAGCCATAACCTTTGTCTTGTAGGACTCAAGCTTGATGTCGTCTACAACGATGAGCTTACCGTTGTTGAACTTATCGGTGAGTGCGCTGATGAGAGCAAGTCTCTTGGTCTTCTTGTTGAGACCTGTGCGGTAGCTTCTGGGCTTAGGACCGAGAGCGATACCACCGTGTGTCCACTGAGGAGAACGGGTCGAACCCTGACGAGCTCTACCGGTACCCTTCTGTCTCCAGGGCTTTCTGCCGCCGCCGGAAACCTCGGAACGAGTGAGTGTGGACTGAGTTCCCTGTCTCTGATTGAGAAGGTAAGCTCTTACTGCGGCGTGGAGGACTGTGCCGTTTACATTTTCAGCTCCGAAAAGAACGTTCGAGAGCTCCATGGAACCGACTTCTGCGCCGGCCATATTTACAACTTTAATAGTAGGCATTATTTATTTCCTCCTTCCGATTATGCTTTGACCGAGTCGCGAATGAATACGATACCGTCCTTCGCACCGGGGATAGCGCCCTTAACTGCGATGAGGTTCTTTTCGCTGTCGATCTTTACAACTTTAAGATTCTGAACAGTTACCTGTTCGTTACCGTACTGACCTGCCATCTTCTTGTTCTTGAAGATTCTCGCAGGGTCGATAACACCCATGGAACCGGACTGACGGTGTACGGGTCCGATACCGTGAGTTGCGCCAAGCAAATGAAGATTCCATCTCTTGATAGCGCCTGTGTAACCACGGCCCTTTGTCATACCTGTTACGTCGACCTTGTCGCCTGCGGCGAAGGTATCGGCTGTAATGACGTCACCAACGTTTACTGCAGAGCAGTCGTCAAGACGGAATTCCTTGAGATGTCTCTTGTAGGAAACACCTGCTTTTTCAAAGTGAACTTTCTGTGCTTTCGCGATGTGCTTTTCCTTAGCTTCTACAAAACCGAGCTGGATTGCATCGTAGCCGTCCTTTTCAGCGGTCTTCTTCTGTACTACTGCACAGGGACCGGCCTGAATAACGGTTACAGGGATCACGTTACCCTTTTCGTCGAAAATCTGAGTCATACCGATCTTCTTACCGATAATACCCTTTTTCATTTTCTTTTTCCTCCTGTAAATTATTGGTTGATACGGTTCTTGTCCGCTCAACATGACTTACAAAGTTACCGACACGGCATTTTCTTTGCCGCCGGCTGTTGTCTTTGTTTTGCAAGGGATCTTGCGTGCTTGATAAGACAAATAATTTTGTTTTTTGAGATTAAAGCTTAACCTCGATCTCAACGCCTGCAGGGAGTTCAACGTTCATCAGCGCGTCAATCGTCTTCTGATTGGGCTTGATGATATCGATGAGTCTCTTGTGAGTGCGCATCTCAAACTGCTCACGGCTGTCCTTGTACTTGTGAACCGCGCGAAGGATCGTAACGATCTCTCTCTCGGTGGGAAGCGGAATAGGACCGGAAACCTCGGAGCCGTTTGTCTTTGCAACGGTTACGATCTTCTCCGCAGCGGTATCGATGAGGGTGTGATCGTAGCTCTTAAGACGAACTCTGATTTTTTCATTAACTGCCATTGTTAGGTGCCTCCTTTCAGATATTGGCGTTCGCACACGCATATATAATAGAATGAAGCGAACCGCCTTTAAATGTTGGGACGCTTTCTTCGTACACCGTGCCGTGTGTTTCCTTCTCTCTCCATTAAAACACGGAATCTATCTGCATCAGCATCTGACAGACAAACTCCGGACTTAAAGCTAAAGAATCAAACACAAAGCACCACTATGCCGCATGTTGCTAAGTGTGTGTATGAAAGACTACGTCGCCCGTTCATACGGACATACTCCACGAAAATTACCTCTTAAAGGCGTCCCCTTAAGAGCAACCTCTCGTTTCATCGCATATCAAGCTCTACAATTATAAACCATTTTTTGTTTTTTGTCAATAGCTTACAAAAAATTAATCAAATTTTCTACTATAAAAAATTACAGAATTTCAGAGTGGGTTTTTGTGCACATTTCACAATTTACGCTGCGTTCGCCCGTAAAAAGCATTTTCTTGACCATTTTTCGAGGGCATTCACCCCCCCTAAAATGTAAAAATAGCAAATAAATATACCATTTTTTCAAAAATACTCGCAATTGTCTATTTTCCGTTAACATTTTAGTTATATAATTAAGCTAAGAAGCTATGCAAAATTACAAAATCATCATTTTATATTATATATGGAGCACCACAACATGAATTTTGAACAAAATAACCGCACCTCCGCACAGGCAAGGCTTTTAAGCATCTACAAGCTGATCACCGTCGGTCTCGCAATAGTCACAGTGATAGCTTCCCTTCTCGCCTACACCTCGGCAATGAACAACGGCTCGCGATTCTTTAACGACTCGGCAGCGTCGGTCATTCTGTACGTTGTCCTCGCCATCGATATGCTTTTTGCCTTCTCGGCACTTTTCCTCTTCAAAAAGAATCAAAAAATAGAATCCCACAGTAAGCTCGCATCTTATTCTGCGGCTATCCCCTGCCTCGCCTCGGTCCTGGTACTCGTATGGTCGTTCATCGATGCTTCAAAAAAACCGGACAACGTTTGGGCAATACTCATAGCATTAGCGTCGGTTTTTTCGGCATTCTACTTTCTTGCGCAGATCATAAGATTTGACAGCACACTGATCCTGATATCGGGATACGTCTCAATCTTCCTCTGCCTTTTCATCATTGCCAAGCTGTACGTTGACCTCGCCATCGAGATGAATTCCCCCGTAAAGCTGGCTATACAGTTTGCGGCTGCCGCGGTTGCCACAAGCATCCTTTCCGACCTGCGCAACCTCATCGACCGCCCCGGTCCCTCGCAGTTTGTCTTTTCCAAGGTCTGCACAATAATGCTCGCCTTGTTCTGCGCCGCAGGAACCTTCACCGAGGCGATCGAAAGCGCATTAAGATACGGCTGGGCTTACGTGATATATCCCATTTTCCTCATTGCCTACGCTATATTCTCTTCCGTAGAGCTGTTCACTGCCGACGTAACCGAGTGGAGTGCGCCCGTGGAAACAGAGCCCGACAACACCACCGAAGCCGAAGCATCCTACGAAGCTGATGTAGAAGCCCCCGAGGAAGGATCCGAAGAAGCCGACAGTGACGAAAGCAACTCCGAAAACACCTCTATATAATATAAATGAAAGGAAGATGTGAAAAATGAGAACCGCTTCCACCAATTCCGCCAACACAAGGATCCAGTGGCTCCACAAAAAAATAGCCAATAACTACTATCCAAACGCTATGCGCCTCGCCGAAAGATTCAACATTTCTCACCGTCAGGCGCAACGCGACGTAGACTATCTGAAGAAAAAGCTGGGTGCTCCCATGGAATACAGCCTTGAGCACAAGGGCTATTACTACACCGAGCAGTATTCTCTCCCCCTGGTCCTCTCCAGCGATAACGACGATTCCCTCACCGAGCTTGCCGACAGCATGGCAGGTGCATCCATGCAGGCAGAAAACACCTTCGTCCAGATGCAGATACCCTACACCGCTACAGTTGAGATTCCCGACAAGCTCTCGGTACTTTCTCTCAAGAATTTCATTATATCCAAAGAACCCCGCAACAAATACGTCTGCGAATTTCATAACGTAGAGCAGTTTTTGAGCGTGCTTATCACTCTGCGCTCCGATTTCAAGATCGTGGAGCCTATGTGGATCAGAGAAAGGCTCGTAAAATTGGCGGAAAACATAATTAAGAATAACAAATTTTAATTTGCCAAGAAAAAGCCACTTTGGTGGCTTTTTCTTCTAGTAAAATTGCGATTTAGCGGGGACTTAGCGGCGAAGCCAATTTGAAAGTTTCGCTCAAGCCTTTTCAAAGGCTTGTCGCTTGGTGACGTTTTCGAAGAAAACTCACGACGAGGGCACTTGTGCCCGAAGTAACACGTCGCGATCGGCGGTCGCGCTCGCAAGCGCGAAACTTCCT
>JAZODH010000045.1:0-18653 GCA_045596925.1 Eubacteriales bacterium | reverse complement strand
CAAAAGAAATATTCGGTCAAGCTGCTCGAAGACAACGAGAAAAAGGCCGAGGAGCTGGCGGAGCTTCTGCCCCGCGTAACGGTCATTCGCGGAAACGGCACTCAGCACGACATTCTCATCGAGGAAGGCATCGAGGCCATGGACGCTTTCGTAGCCCTGACCGACATCGACGAGGAAAACATGATAGTTTCCATGTTTGCCAACAGAAAAAAGGTGAAGAAGACCATCACTCAGATAAAGAACGACGACCTTTACGGTATGCTTGACGAGCTGGGGATCGTGAACACCGTTTCGCCAAAGCACATCGTGGCAGGCAGAATAATCAGCTATATCCGCGCCCTTACCAACTCTGTCGGAAGTAAGGTGCTCACCATGTACCAGCTTGTAAACAATCGGGTAGAGGCGCTTGAATTTGCCGCATCCCGCCACGAGGACTTTTACGACAAGCCCTTGCGCGAGCTGAATATAAAAAACAACTGTCTTATTGCCTGCATCATTCGCAAAAATGAGATAATCATTCCCGACGGTAATTCGTCCATCAAGCTGGGCGACAACGTGGTGGTCGTAACAACCCACAAAAACTTTGACGATCTAAACGACGCATTCGAATAAAGGAACGTTATGAATTACAAAAAGTTAGGTAAGATCCTTGGCAAGATCATGATCCTTGAGGCAATTCTCATGTTGGCACCTCTTGCGGTCAGCCTTATCTACCGGGAATCTCTGAAAAACATTCTTGCATTTATAATTCCCATTGTGCTCCTTACAGCCATAGGATTTGCTTTGCAGATCCCCAAACCCCAGCGAAACAACCTGTATCAGAAGGAAGGCTTTGCTCTGACGGCACTGGTGTGGGTCATCATGACGCTGTTCGGCGCCCTGCCCTTTGTCATAAACGGCGATATTCCCAATTACGTGAACGCTTGCTTTGAGATAATGTCGGGCTTTACAACAACGGGTGCCAGCATAGTCGGAGATATCACCGAGCTTTCCCGATCTACCCTTTTCTGGAGAAGCTTCTCTCACTGGATCGGCGGTATGGGTATTCTCGTTTTCGTACTGATCTTTATACCCGAAAGCGACGACGGCTCGTCCATGCACCTGCTTCGCGCGGAAAGCCCGGGGCCTCAGGTGGGTAAGATCGTTTCAAAAATGAAGGTCACCACCCGCATTTTGTACCTAATCTATCTGGGACTGACGGTGCTTGAGGTGGCAGTCCTTATGCTCGACAAGCCCATTGCAGGTTATGAAAACGACCAGTTCTTCATCAGTCTGCTGACGACATTCGGCAGTGCGGGTACGGGAGGATTCGGAGTTATACCAAACAGCATGGAACTCTTCAATCCCTTCTCGCAATATGCAGTCTCGATCTTCCTTATTCTCTTTGGCTGCAACTTCGGCATTTACTATCTCCTTCTGATCGGCAAGATAAGAGACGTGCTGAGAAGCGAGGAGCTTCGAGTATATCTTAGCATGGTCGTAGCGGCAGTTATGTTCGTTTTCATAAGTCTTGTAGGAAGATTTGATGCTATCGGACAGCTCTACACAACCGAGGAGGCATTCCGCCATTCCCTGTTCCAGGTGGCGTCCCTTATCACCACAACGGGATACACCACGTCGGATTACGATATGTGGCCCATGCTTGCTAAAACCACGCTGGTCCTTACTATGTTCACGGGCGCCATGGCGGGCGCAACGGCAGGCGGCGTAAAGACCTCGAGGATCGTTATTGCCGTAAAGGGTGCTTATATAAACGTAAGAAAGCTTATAAACCCCCGATACGTTCCCAAGGCAAAGTTTGAGGGTAAGAATCTGGAGGAGAGAACTATAAACGACGTCTTCTCGTTCATCACACTTTACCTCTTCATCTTCCTTGCGGTACTGTTTCTGATTTCCTTTGATCCCGTAAACGGTCAGACGATCACCGTCATGTCGGACGCGGGGACTTATGAAGTAAAGCACGGATTTTTCAGTAATTTCTCGTCGGTTCTCGCCTGCATTTCCAACATTGGACCGGGATTTGAGGCTGTTGGACCTTATGCGAATTACGCGGGTTACAACGCATTTTCAAAAATTCTTCTTTCCCTTACAATGCTTCTGGGAAGACTTGAGATCCTTCCCGTTCTGCTCCTGTTTAACAAAAGGACTTGGAAGAGGATATAAAAATTCAGCCCTCGCTCATTTCCGAGCGAGGGCTGAATTTTAAAAGTAGAATATCTCTTCGAATTTCTTGTCGAGCGCGATACACAGCACCAGTGCCAGCTTTGCGGTGGGATTAAACTGTCCCGTTTCGATAGAACTGATTGTGTTTCTTGACACACCGACCATATCGGCAAGCTGTTGCTGTGATATATTTTTTTCAAAGCGGATCAACTTCAAATTGTTCTTTAAGATAAGCTTATCGTCCATATTTCACCCCAAAGCAACGACGAAAAGTGCGACGGCCATCACTACGGCAGTTGACAGCGTTAATATCCCATAGACAAGATGACGCCGAGCCTTCAATTTAGCGTACAAAGTTATATAATTGCTTCCATGCATAGCAAAATACACGAGCCATGCTGACAGCCCGATCTCGGGCGCATGAAAAAACCATGAGGCAAGCAAAGCCAAGATCGCGCACAAAATCCCTCCAACAAACATTCCTACCCTTGCAGAGGCTCCGTACGCCGCCATTTCTCTTTCATCAAGTCTTCCCTCATTCTCCTTACGGCTCATTTCAAGTATTTCGTCTTTTTTCATGATCGAGACCTCCTTCGCCAAGTTTTCTTGTCAACATCATTATACCATCGACAAGTTTACTTGTCAAGATTTTTTATAAACTTTTTGAAGAATTAAGTGAGTTGTCTCAACATCAAGAACTCTGAACCTTAGCTTGCTCCCTTATTCACATAAATCGCGTCCCCTCTTACGCAAGCATGTTCAAGTTTGCGTAGCAAACTTGAGAAGGTTCGAGTCGGGAGGCTACACCATATAAAAGGCAGAGGGTAAAACCCTCTGCCTTTTATATGGTGGGGCATCAAGGACTCGAACCTTGGACCGACCGGTTATGAGCCGGTAGCTCTAACCAACTGAGCTAATGCCCCGTATTTCGCAACGTTGCTATTATACATCAGTTCGGCCGATTTGTCAAGTGCTTTTTGGAAATCTTTCTCCTTTTTGCCTTTGTCCGCTGTTTTTATTGGTATCTTTCGTCGAAAATTCTGAGCTTGTAGTACCCGGCCCTTTCATGACGGACTATTCTTTCCTCGCCGTCCTCAAAGCAGTGGATCTCGTCGGTACACCACGGCTGATAAACGCCCGTTTGCCACACGGCAAACACCTTATTTGTTTCGGGGGTGTTTCCAACACCCTTTACGTTTCTGTCAGGCAGGTCTTCTGCACGGTAAACCGAATTTTCACTCTTATTATAAAGGAAGATGCCGTTATGACCCGTCAGCCACAGAAGATTTTTGTCACCGTAAACAGGCGCGAGATCGTGACCGCCGTCAAGAACGGCCCTGAAATCACATACGTTGCCCTTTATCTCAAGAGTTTCGGGATCACATTCGCAAATTCTGTTGCGCTCAAGCACCCAAAGAGAGTTTCTTTCGGGATCATAAAGGACGCCGTGGCTGTATTCGGCTTCGGCCGAGGCAACCTCGCCCGCAGAGTCGAACAGGCGAACCACGTTGCCGTGGCTCGATGCGGTGACCACCTTTCCGCTTGGGAGAAGCTCGATGGAATGGCAGTTTCCCTTGGAGATCGCGTGCCAAAGCACCTTGCCCTCGGGGTACGAGACCATGGCACAGTAGCCGCCCGAGGAACAAAGCATTACAACGTCGCCGTATACAGGGTGGCGGCGTCTTTTCACACCCGAGATATTTACAAGGCACTCGTGCTCGGTCTTCCATTCCCAAACAGGGGTCATAAGGTCGGAGGTGTCATAAACGACCACTTTATTTTCAATCTGCTCGCAAAGAATTATCTGCTCACTCACCAGCCAGTTACCTCACAAAGTTTTTTATAGTTTTCAACAACCTCGGGGATAGTGACGTAGTTTTCCCTATCCCAAGGCTTGCTCAGCTCGTACATTGCAACGCCTCGGTAGTCAAGCTCATCAAGCAGACGCGCGATCTCTGCCCAGTCGTTGTTCCCGTCGAAGGGCAGACGGTGTTTTTCATTGCCGCCGTCGTAGTCCGAGATGTGGATAGTCTCTATTCTTCCCTTCATGCCGCCGTCAAGGAGAGCTTGAAGAAAAACGGGATTGGGCTGCTGTGATATATGGTTTGTATCAAAGGTCATCTGAAGCCCGGGCACGGCACCAAGGACAGTCAGCATATCGTCCGAATGATTGCACAGGCAGGTGCGAGGCAGATCTTCAACCGCCAGGACTGCGCCGTTCTCGCGGCAAATTGAGCTGAGGTAAGAAAGATTTTTTATTGCCTTATCAATAAGTGCAGGGCGATTCTTGTCCTCGTTTGGCTCAGAGGATGGGTGGATAACTATGATCTTTATGCCCATTGCGATTGCAACGCGTGTATATTTTTCGAGTATCTCCATAGCCCATTTATCGGTCTCGGCCTCAAGATTTGCAGGGTGGAGTTTTTGGCTAAACGGCAAGTGAGAGGACCAGAGGTTTACCCCGTGCTTCGCCGCCATTTGAACGACACCTGCGGGATCGGTTTCAACAAGACTTTTTTCAAGAACAGTCAAATTAGTGATAGAAAGCTCGCAGTATTTTACGCCGTTTTTTTCGTATTCCTCAAAGAGCTTTTCGCCAAAATCCTCAAGATATGCACCGATACAGCTTGAAATTCCCAGTTCTCTTTTCAAAATTTCACCCTCTTATATGTATTTTGAAATTTGTTTATAAAGGTTTTCTGCGTAGACCCCAAAGCCAAGGTCATTGGGGTGCAAATATCCGTCCGAAAGAAATTCGGGCAGGTGGGGCACGAGATTCCAGCCGCTGAGAACGATTATATCATAGATCCCTTTGACGTTCTCACAGATCATATCCTCGACCTTATCCGCCGTGCACGGGAACTGCGTCTGTCTTTCAAAATCACTGCGCCAGATCGGCGTGATGGCAAAAATCTTTGCCTCCGGATATGTCGCGCGAAGCAGAGAGAAAAACCTGCGGATATTTCTCTGCGTATCCTTGGCTGAGTGGCTGTTCCAGTCGTTTGTACCGTATGCGACCGTTATAATATCAGGCTTGAAATCGTCGGGTGAGCTGATTATTCTGTCCGAGAAGCAGTCACCGCCAATACCCTTGTTCAGGACGTCCGCATCAAGCATGGACGCTATGCGGGAAACGTAGGTAAGAGAAGGATACTCGGCGATATAGCCTTGGGTTATAGAGTCTCCGTAGGCAAGAAGCTTCAGGCGACGCTTCAGCGGTTTTATTTTTGCGCCGTCATCAAGGGTGAAGTCCTTGATCGAAGATCGCTTTGACCACGGAAAATAGATCTCCAGCTTCTTCTCACCTTTTCCGAGATTTACCTCTACCCTGCCCTCACTTTCGTTTTCTCCGCCCACGTGGGCGATCATTGCACCGTCCGTGTAAATGTCGAAGTATCCCATTGGGTCGGAGGAGGCGGGAGAATTTTTATAGTCAAAGCTGAGATTTTCGCTGTCAGTAACGGCGGCGATTCGCACGCCGGAGGAGGCTTGAGAGCGGTCAAGGAATTTTTCGTTGAATTTCTGGTTTTCGTATTGAACGGAGTTGAAGCGGTCAAACTCGATATATCCGTCCTTTTCGCTGATCCTCACCGCGCCGCAGGTGATTTCCTTGATTCTGTTTACGTCAACTATCATGGCTGTCCTCCCGAGATATATTCCTCGCACATTATAGCACCGAAAAAAGCCTTTGTCAACGCATATTGGAAGATAATCACTGCATTTTTTCCATGAAAATAGTCAAAAGGTCTTGACAAACGGGGAAAGATATGATATGATGTTGTCAGTAAAAGGGAGTAGATACACCCCTAAATAAGGTGTCCGGAATCCGTCAGGACGGCTCATTTGCCCGGATTCTCAGGTCTGGATTTAGATTTCAAGACTTTTACAGTAACAGCGCTGTGAAAGTCTTTTTTTCTACCTTTCACTCTATTTCATTTTACATTTTTTAAGGAGGTAATCTTTTATGCAAGACTACATCAAAATTATCATCGGCGCAGCTATCGCCATCATCGTCATCTTTGTACTCGGCTATCTCAAGGCTCCCCCGGATACCGCTTATATTATCTCCGGTCTCGGAAAAAAGCGTATCCTTATAGGTAAAGCCGGCTGGCGTGTTCCCTTCTTTGAGAGAGTTGATAAGCTGTCTCTGCGCGTTATGCAGGTCGACGTTAAAACGTCCGAGGCTGTCCCCACAAACGAATTTATCAACGTAAACGTCGACGGCGTTGCAAATATCAAAATTTCGTCCGATCCCGAGCTTTTACACCTTGCGTCCGAGTCCTTGCTCGGAATGAAGCAGGGCGAGCTTATCAGCCTGGTAACTCAAGTGCTTGAGGGTAACATGCGTGAGATCGTAGGCTCGGTAGGTCTTAAGGAAATGGTCCAAGACCGCCAGGGCGTTGCTCAGAAGATCACTCAGAACGTTGTCCCCGATATGCAGAAGCTGGGTATTGAGGTCGTAAACTTCAACATTCAGAACTTCCGCGACGAGGCGGGAACCATTGAAAACATGGGTATCGACAACGTGGAGCAGATCAGAAAGAACGCTCAGATCGCAAAGGCTAACGCCCAGCGCGATATCGCCATCGCTTCTGCAAACGCGGAAGAGGAAGCTAACGCCATCAAGGTCGAAGCTTCAAAGAAGATCGCCGAGCAGAATGCCGCTCTTGCTATCCAGCAGGCAGAGATGCAGGTAAAGGCCGACACAAAGAAGGCCGAGGCTGATGCCGCATACTCAATTCAACAGGAAAGCCAGCGTAAGACTATTGAGATCACAAAGGCTAACGCTGACATTGCTCGCCGCGAAAAGGAAGCCGAGATCGCCGAGAAGGAGATCGCCATCAAGGAAAGACAGCTTGACGCTGAGATCCGCAAAAAGGCCGACGCGCTCAAGTACGAGGCTGAAAAGCAGGCTGAAGCTGATCTTATCCGCCGTCAGAGAGACGCTGACGCGAAGGCTTACGAGGCTATCAAGGAAGCTGAAGCACGCCGTGCCGAGGCTGAAGCTCTCCGCTTCTCTATGGAGCAGGAGGCTGAGGGTATCCGTGCAAAGGGTCTGGCTGAGGCTCAGGCTATCGAAAAGAAGGCTGAGGCTCAGAAGAAGATGGGCGAAGCGTCCATCATCGAAATGTACCTTGCTGCCCTTCCCGAGGTCGTCAAGAACGCTGCCGCTCCTCTTGCACAGACCGACAAGATCGTTATGTACGGCGACGGCAACTCCACAAAAGTCGTAAAAGACGTTATGAACAGTGCAAGCCAGGTATTTGAAGGCATGAAGGAGTCCACGGGACTTGATCTTCAGTCTCTTATTACAGGCATGCTTGCCGGCAAGGCACTGTCCAGCCCTGACTGTGACTGCGCCCCCGAAGCCAAAGAATAAAAATCAAAGCGCCCCGCCATGCGGGGCGCTTTTTCGTTTAATTTAAAGAATTGATCTCCTCGTGAACACTTTCAACGCGCTTTGCCAGATTTCGGATAAATTTATTATCCTCGGCAGAGCCACGGTCAAGCTTCGTCATGATAACGAGAACGTACGGGTGCTCGTGGAACACTACGCCCATGTCGTGGTATGCGTCCACGTCCCAGCCATACTTGTTGGCAACGGGAGATTTGAGGGCGTGAGGTAGCATTATTCTGTGGTTCGTGCCCTGCATCCATTCACGGAGAAGCTCGGCGTATTTTGAACCGCTTTCAAAATACTCAAAAGTCTCACGCAGGAAGCTCGCGCACTCGGCGGCGCTCAGATTATACAGGCTTCTCTGGGGACTTTTCACGCCAAGAGCCTCGCAAAAAGCAAAAAATCCTTTTGTTCCATAGGACTTTCTCAGTTCGTAAAACGCTACGTTATCGCTCTTGGTTATAGTCAACTTCAGGAGGTCAAGGTAGGTATATTCCGTGCCGTACTCTGAGTTTTTGATGATTCCTGAGCCTTCTCTGAAGTTTTTCTCCTCGTATGTGAAAATGCGGTTTACGTCAAAGGTGCTTCCCTTCTCAAAATCCGCTTTTGCTTCTTCCTCTTCTACGGTCTTCAGCGCCCAGAGAACGAAGGGTTGTTTTATAAGGCTGGCGGAATAGAGCACCTTGTCGCCGTTGTAGCTCATGGTCGCGCCGCTCTCGATGTCCATATAATAGAAGGAAACCTCGGGCGTGTATTCTTCGTATAACGGCTCGTTCTCACCGGTGTCTGTATCAGCGTCGAGAGCTGTCTCCGAGGTCTCCTCGGGGATAATTTCCCGCTGATAGGTAGGTGTGTTCTTTTTTATGTAGTCCTCGATCTCCTTTGCTCTCACGTCGCAAAGAGCCTGTTTTTGGCTCTGAAGATCGGTGTCGGGCGGTATCGGCTCGGTGTCGGGTGTCGCAGTCTCGCTTACGGGCTCGGTGTCGGGCGGAAGCAAGGTGTCATGCGGCAACGGCGCAGTTGTCCCATCCGTTTCGCTGTCCGCAGGCGGGACATTTTCACCGCAAGCCAAAAGCAAAGCCACGCAGACACAAAACACCAGACACAAAGCTATAACTTTTTTGTTCATCAAAGCACCGCCTTTTCGTGTCTGTAAACGTGGCAACAAATATTCACCGCCACGGGCAGGCCTGCTATGTGGGTGGGGTATTTTTCTATCTTCACCGCAAGCGCCGTGGTGTCGCCTCCAAAGCCCTGAGGACCGATGTCAAGCGCGTTTATGCGTGAGAGCATTCTTTCTTCAAGGGCAGCGTAATCGGGGTCGGGATTTGTGTCATCAAGCTCGCGGGCAAGTGCTTCCTTTGCAAGGAGAGCGCATCGCTCAAAGGTTCCGCCGATACCAACGCCCACGACTACAGGGGGACATGGGTTTGCGCCCGCTTTTTTTACAGTCTCAACAACGAAATTCACAATATCATCTTCTGTTGCGGCAGGCGTGAACATCTTCACTGCGCTCATATTTTCGCTTCCAAAGCCCTTGGGAAGCGCAGTTATCTTCACCTTATCACCGTGGACGATTTTTGTATAGAGCACGGCAGGGGTATTGTCGTTCGTGTTCTTTCTGCCGTAAAGGGGATCGGCGACCACCGAGCATCGAAGCTTGCCGTCAAGGTAGGCTCTCGCAACTCCTCGGTTCACGGCTTCTTCAAGGTCGCCGCCCGCAAGGTGAACGTCCTGACCGATCTCAATGAAGGTCACTGCCATGCCCGTATCCTGGCAAACGGGAACGTCAAGCTCTTTTGCCGCCTCAATATTCTCTTCAAGAATTGAGAGAATAGACCGCGCCAATGGGTTGCGCTCACTTTCCTTGGCCCTCGTGATGACCGAGCAGGTGCTGCAAGGCAAGATCTGATTTGCTCTCACGAACAGCTCGGCAACTTTTTCTTCTATTTCCTTTACGTTGATCTCTCTTATCATTTCTTCTCTCTTTCGGGTCTTTGTTTTCGACATTTTTTTCATTTTTCGATATGAAAAAATCGCCGTTTGTCAACAGACGGCGATTATTCAAGACCGTTATAGTAGACCACCTCATCGGGGCGGCACAAATTAAGCTTTTCTTTGGCGATCCGCTCAACGTAGTCATCGTCAAATTCCTGCTCAAGCTCGTAGCGTATACGCTCGATGCTCTCCTCGTATTTCACCCTGCGGGCGGAAAGCTCATCGATCTTGTCCCTGTATTCATTATACTTAACAAGCATTTTCGCAGAAGAAATTATTCCGGCGGCTATAAACATAATGACAGCCAATTTCATAACGCCCTTGATCTCAAAGCCGCCCGACCTTTCGTCGTTCATTGCTGTCACCGCCTTTCTCTTCTTATTTCGAACACGAGCCGCTCTCCGAACCGGAAAAGCGCTCCGAGACTTTTACAAGTATATTATACACGCTTTTTAGAGGAAATGCAATAGCCTTTACGGAAAAAATCACTATTTTTTTGAATATTTTTTCTAAAAATTTCAGCAAAGCGTATATAAGTCTGCCCAAAGTGAGTCGATAAAGACAAAATCCGCAGATCACGGTGACAACGGAAGACACTCGGAATATACCGTCGTTTGTGTAAAACAGAAATATTGAAAGGGCTATTCCGCAAAACAAAAAGAATAACAGATCCAGAATCAGCGTCAGAACAAACGTGGCAACCGACAGAAAGCGGCGGTATCTCCCTGCCATTTTCACGGTTATAAGCTCTCGGAAAAACCTCACCGAGTCATAAATCAGTCCGAAAAAAGCCCCCAGCAAAGCAGATAATCCCAAGACCGCCGCCATACTGTGCGCAGCATAGATCATTTGGAGAAAAGCCTCCCTATACCCTTTTTGCGGGGTTGCTCGGTGCGGTAATACAGGCCGTTTATCCTGCCGTCTATCATCACGACGCCCTTTTGCGTGTCAAGAGTTCCCACGCGCAGATCTTCCCCCTCAACAAGCATTTCACCCATTGCCGTTTCAAGGTTTACCGACTCCTCGTCAAAGCTGATAACGTCGATGACGGCTGTGATCTCAAGGTGTCCTCTGGCTCGTATCAGCACCCCGTGATTTTTCTGAATTTCCGCATTTTCTGCCATGGCTGTCCCCCGAAAACAAAATAGTGACCGCCAAAGCGATCACTATTTTATATGCGTTTTGCGTGAAAAATATTACTGGGAAAGAACCTCGTAAAGCGAGGAAGCGTCCGCCTTTCCCACAGTCTCTTTTACCGACACCACGCGGATCTTTATGGTTCTCTGGCCCATTGTGATCTCGATAACGTCGTTTTCCTTTACGTCGTAGGACGCTTTTACGCGCTTTCCGTTTACGGAAACGTGCTCGGTATCGCAGGCCTCGTTTGCAACAGTCCTGCGTTTGATGATCCTTGCCACTTTTAAATACTTGTCTATTCTCATGTTTCCTTCAGCGTAAAAAAGCCCCGATGTTATCGGGACTTTTTTATCGGATAATCAGTTTACTGCGTCCTTGAAAGCCTTACCTGCAGAGAATACAGGGTGCTTGGAAGCAGCGATCTTGATTGTTGCGCCAGTTCTGGGGTTTCTGCCTGTTCTTGCGCCTCTCTCCTTAACCTCGAATGTACCGAAGCCAATGAGCTGAACCTTATCGCCAGCTTTGAGAGCGTCTGTGATAGCTGCTGTAACAGCGTTTACTGCTGCCTCAGCGTCTGCCTTCTTAAGATTTGCGGACTTTGCAACTGCGTCGATCAACTGTGTCTTGTTCATTTGTCTGATCCATACCTTTCATTTTATTTTCTGATAAAAAGCACTCGGCAAAAAGCCATACTGCATCTTTATATCCACATTATACCACAAAATTAACTAATTTCAAGGGGTTTCGGAAATTTTTTTTGAATATTTTGTTGTTTTTTTGCTTTTATTTGCTCCCAAATGGCATCAAGTTCACATAAATCCGTATTTTCGAAGGTCTTGCCCGATTTTTCCAGTTCGACCTCAAGCTCCTCAAATCTGGAAATAAATTTTTCTGTCGCGCCTGTCAGAGCCTCTTCGGAATCGATCTCGCACTTTCTTGCAAGGCTCGTGACAGCCAGCAGAAGGTCGCCTATCTCCTCCTGGACCTGGTCCTTCGAGTCGAGAGCTTCCTCTACCTCGGCGATCTCTTCCTTTATCTTTTCTATGACCGACTTGGCATCGGGAAAATCAAAAATGTTCGCCCGCTTCCCTACCTTCTGGGCGCGCATCAGCGCGGGCAGGCAGGCGGGTACGGATTTGAGGCGTGAGGTAAAGGTCACACGCTGTTTTTCATCGTTCTTGATCTTGTCCCAGTTTGAAAGGACCTGGGCGCTGTTATCCACCTTGACCTGGCCGAAAACGTGGGGGTGACGGTGGATAAGCTTGGTCACAAGCTCAGTGATCACGTCACCCATATTGAAATTCTGCTGTTCCTCTTCGATTCTTGCGTGAAATACCACCTGCAAAAGCACGTCACCAAGCTCCTCGCGCAGAAGCTCCATATCGTCAAGGTCGATAGCCTCAATCGCCTCGTAGGTCTCCTCGATAAAATCTTTGCGGAGGGTCTTATGGGTCTGCTCTATGTCCCAAGGACAACCGCCTTCGCTGCGAAGAAGCATCATAACGTCGCACAGGTCGTCAAAAGAATAGGTCGCCTGAGATTTGAGTTTTTCTATAAGTTCGATTCTTTCCATTTTTCTTTCCTTTTATTTAACGAGTCTTAATTTTCTGAACAGACGAAGCAGCTTATCACCCTTGGGCAGGATCTGAATATCCTCGGGCTCCACGGCGCGGAAAACAAGTGCCAGCACAACGTAAAGCAGAGCGGCAACCGCAATACCCGCAAGGGCGAAAAGGTTCGATATGCCCAATTTCGTGCGGAGAAGAATGTACACGCCGAAGGCTCCGCCCACCGAAACCACCGCCGCCGCCATGGGACGGTACAAAAGCTTGATTACGCCGTCAAAGCCCGCGGCGTATTTCTTGATGAAGCAGAAGTTCAATATCATTACGGTTGCGGTACAAAGGAGCGTGCTCAAAGGCGCGCCGTAGATATTGAAGGTCTCACTTCCGATAAGCAAATAATTGAAAACTATATTCACCGTACAGCCAAGTGCCATTGAGATAATAGGCTTTCTCTCCTGACCGTAGGCCTGAAGAATGGCGTTGGTGACAGTCATAATGCTGGCAAAAAGCACTGCTATTCCAAGTACGGAAAGAAGCGGTGCGGCGGTATCGACAGCCCAGGTCTGACCTGCAAAGAGCAATTCAAGAATGGGACGGCTGAACATGGAGATCCCCACGGCGCAAGGCATGGCGAAGAGAGCGCACACGCGAAGTGACGAGGAAATGACCATTTTCTCCTTTTCGCGGTTTCTCGCCTCGATCGCAGCCGTCAGCATGGGAACAAGGGATAGAGATATGCCCGAAATGATAGCGGGCGGCAGGTTATACACGGGCACAGCCAGGGTGCTGTACGCGCCGTATATTCTGGTTGAAAGCTCGACGGAAAAGCCGATATCCTGAAGTCTCGCCGCAATAAGAGCGGTGTCCACAATTCTCGTAACACCCATGACCGACGAGCTTAACGTTATGGGGATCGCAATTTTCACAAGACGTGAAAAGATCTTTTTTGCCGTGTCGGTATACGGGGTCTGCAGCTCGTTTGTACTCTTGTGCTTTGCTTCAAACACGATTTTTGCAAGCACCAGATAAAGTGCCGACAAAACTACACCAACCGTAAGTCCCAGCACGCCGAATGCGGCGACCATGGGCAGATCGTAGCCCTTTTTCAATGCCCACGCCGCAAAAAGCAAGCCGATAACCATTTTGGCTATCGCTTCGATTATCTGAGAGACGCCCGTGTGCGCCATAATCTGATGTCCCTGGAAATATCCGCGGACGGCGCTTGACAGACAAACAAAAAACAGGGTGGGTGCGATGGCGATTATGCAGTACACCGACTGATCCATTTCGATAGCGGAGGCGAACTGTCTCGACAGCAAAAGCATACAGAGCATCCCCGCAAGGCCGATCACGAAAAACAGCGCAAGTGCCACCCGATATATCTTTTTTATATTTTTCTCGTTCCCGTGGACTCGGTTTTCCGACACGAGAATAGATATGGCAACGGGCAGACCCGCCGTTGAGATCATATAAAACATTACATATATATTATAGGCCGCGTTGAAATAAGCCATGCCCTCCTCCGAAAGGAGATGAAGCATGGGGATCTTATAAACAAGGCCTATGATCTTAACGATGGCCGTGGACAGGGTCATTATGGCCACGCCGCTCATCAGTTGCCGTCTGGCACTGCTTTCCTTTTCCTGCATAGGTGATCCTTTCAAAAAAATCAGTCGAGAGGCACGTCCTCAAAAAATGCGCGGGATTCGCTTGCTATCTCGTCAAAATTATCGGACGCCAGATATTCATAAGGGTATTTATGGCTGAAAAGCCTCTTTATCCTGGTCCGCTTCCAGTTTTCGCCGTCGTATTCCACAAGCTTGGTGACCGCGCCTGCGCCTGCGGCGAAAATGGTATGTACCTCTTCCATCATGTAAATGTTATACAGTCCCTCGCAGCCGGGCTTTGCAAAGCCCACGTTCTCAAAATTGCCCACCGAATTCTTCTGGCGGTACATATAGTAGGGCTTATAACCCGCCTGGACCGCTTTGAGCTGAGAATAGTCGATGCACTTCCCCGTCTCACCGCCGCGCACCGAGAAGATCTCCGGACCTTGCTTTTTCAGCTCGGCGGATTTCTTGACGCAGAAGGTATGAACGGTCAAATTTTCGGGTTCAAGCTCAAGAACGCGGCGGAAGGAATCGGAAAAGATCTTGAAGCGGTCTCCGGGAAGTCCTGCTATCAGGTCTGTATTGATACATTTTATGCCGCCCTGTCGTACAATATCATAAGCGCGGAAAAAATCCTCGCCGCTGTGGCATCTGCCCACACCGCACAGTATTGTGTCGCTTAATGTCTGTGGGTTGACGCTCATGCGGGTGACGCCGTATTTTACGGCGATTGCCACCTTTTCCTCGTCTATAGTATCGGGTCTGCCGCCCTCAAGGGTATATTCCTCCAGACGTGTAACGTCGGTACACCGAGCCACCGTCGAGAGCACGGCTTCAAGCTGAGGCGCCGTCAGGATCGTAGGCGTTCCGCCGCCGATATAGACGGTCTTTACGTTCATTTTCAGCTCGTCGATAAGCCCGAAGGTGCGCTCGATGTCGCGGCAAAGTCTCTCCGTGTATTCGGGAATAAGAGACAGCAAGCGCTTTGAAGTATATGACACGAACGAGCAATAAGCGCATCTGGTGGGACAGAAAGGCACGGATATATACACACTGCAATCCCGTTTTCTCGGCGCGCCAATGATCTCTTTCTCTGCCAGAGCCACGTCGATGGCAAGCTGTGCCTTCTTGGGAGTGACCATATAGTCTCCCGTGAGTATCTTTTTAACTCTCGTCTTGCTGTTGCCCTCGGAGAGAAACTCGGTTGCCACCTTTGACGGGCGCACGCCTGTCAAAATTCCCCAAGACGGGCGGTAATCCAGCATTTCGCTGCCGATCTTGTACATGGCACCGCCGATAGCCAATTTCATGGCCTTATCCTCGGACACGGCGCTGTCAATATTCTTTGAATGGGACGCAGTACAGCTTTTGCCCTCATCGGTCAGGGTAAGAGTTGCCGTCACCGTGTCCTCGGCGCGGTCAACGCGGGCCTCGAGCGTGATCGACTGCTCGCCCTCCTCCGTTTGGGAAAAGGTCATGCCGGGATAATATATCATGCAGAGCATCTGCACGTAATACCGATTTACAGGGATATTTCCCTCTAAAATCAACTTCATCTGAGCTTTTCCTTTTCAATGTTTTTTCTTCAAGACTTCGCTGTCCATAACGATAGTTACCGGTCCGTCGTTTACGATAGTGACTTCCATATCGGCACCGAAAATACCAGTTCCCACGTGGGAAAGTCCCTCACGCATGAGCGAAACGAAATATTCATACAGCTCATTTGCGCGATCGGGCTTTTCCGAGTTCAGATAGTCGGGACGGTTTCCGTGAGCATAGTTTGCAAGAAGCGTGAACTGCGATACGACCAGCGCCTCGCCGCTGATATCGGTCACAGACTTATTCATTTTCCCGTTTTCGTCCTCGAAAATACGCAATTTAAGGATCTTTGCACTAAGGAGCCTTGCATCCTCTTCGGTGTCGCCTACGGCGACGCCCAGAAGTATCATTAGTCCGTTTTCGCACTTTCCTACTGTCTCGCCGTCAACTACGACGGACGATCTTTTAACTCTTTGAAGTACGGCTTTCATATAAACCTTTCCCTCATGAAAATCCGCGTGTAACGTCCTCGATATCGTGGAGCCCTCTCAGCCTTGAAACAATAGACTTGAAATGCTCGATATTCTTACAGCTTATCTTCATGTTTATAATTATTTTATCGTTACCCTTCTGCTGGGTGTTGATAGACAGCACCGAGACCTTCATATCTGCCAGGGTCATGGTGATGTCCGCCATTAAGGTGAGAGAATTGTATGCGTGTATCTGGAGAAGCGCCTCGTACACGTCGGTGCTGACCGCGTAGTCTACCTCCCACTCGGCTCTTACCCAGCGTCCGTCGTTTTCGGGATTTGCCATACCCGACTCAACGTTGGGACAATCCTGCTTGTGGACGGAAATTCCAAAGCCCTTGGTAACAAATCCGATAACCGAGTCGCCGGGCAGAGGGTTACAGCACTTTGCAAACTTGATCTGGCAGCCAGCCTCGCCGTCAATGACGATTCCGCTGTTGGATTTAAGGTGCTTGTGGGGCTTTACAACGGGGATCTGCGCAGGCGCTTGTTCCGCCTCCTCGACCTTAACTATCCTTGCAAACTCGTCGTGAAGCTTGAGCGCGATCTTCGATACGGACAGACCGCCGTAACCGATGGTATTATAAAGATCCTCCGCCGACTGCACGCCGATACGCTTTGCAACGTTCATAACGATCTCCGCGCGCTGTGCGTCGGTATAAGCGCGGGAATATTTCTTCAGCTCGGCATCGATTATGCCCTTACCCACGGCAATATTCTCGTCTCGCTTTTCCTTCTTGAACCACTGGCGGATCTTGCTCTTGGCCTCGCCTGTACGGACGATCTTGAGCCAGTCACGGCTGGGGCCCTTTGAGGAATTTGAGGTGATGATCTCAACGATATCGCCGTTCTGCGGCACTTTATCAATAGGCACGATCATTCCGTTGATCTTTGCGCCCACCATCTTATTTCCTACAGCCGAGTGGATAGAATAAGCAAAGTCGATAACGTTTGAGCCAACGGGCAGGGACACAACGTCTCCCTTGGGGGTAAAGACCAGTATCTCCTCCTGAATAATTCCCGTTTTGAAGGTGTCAAGGAAGTCCTCGGGGTCTTTTGTTCCCTCCTCGGCTTCAATGAAGCTGGCGATCTTCTCAAGTCGCTTATCCACCTGCTCTCCCGTCTTGTCGCCCGTCTTATATTTCCAGTGGGCGGCAACGCCGTATTCTGCTATCTGGTGCATGGAAGCGGAGCGGATCTGCACCTCAAAGGGGATACCGTCCTCGCCGATGACCGTGGTGTGGATCGACTGGTAATTATTCTGCTTAGGTGTAGAAATATAGTCCTTGAAGCGTCCGGGCACAAGCTTATACATCTCGTGGATAAAACCAAGCGCCGAATAGCAGTCTACCGCCTCATCGCAGATGATTCGCAGAGCGAAAAAGTCGTATATCTCATCAAAGGACTTACCCTTGTTATACATCTTCTTATAGATGCTGTATACCGACTTGATACGGCTCTCAAGGCTGAACTTCATACCGTTCTTCTCAAGTGTCTCCTGGACCTGACCGCGGACCTTTTCGATCAAGTCCATACATTCGCCGTATTTCTTTTCAATATAGTCCTGGATCTCGTTATAGCCGTAAGGGTCAAGATGGTAAAGAGAGAGGTTTTCAAGCTCCTGCTTCAATTTCTGGATACCGAGCAGGTGAGCCAGTGGCGCGTAGATGTGCATGGTCTCAAGAGCCTTTGCGCGGCGTCTGTCCTCTTTCTTTGCCTCAAGAGTACGCATATTATGCAGTCTGTCGCAAAGCTTGATGACGATCACTCGCACGTCGTGAACGGTGGCAAGGAGCATCTTTCGCAGATCCTCCATATGCGCCTCCTCCTCGTCGGCGAACTCAATATCCATGATCTTGGTAAGACCGTCAACCAGCATGGCGACGTCGGGGCCGAACATCTTTGCTTCTTCTTCGAGGCTTATCTTATCGGCGCAGTCCTCTACCGTGTCGTGCAGAAGCGCGGCACAAATAGAATCCGTATCAAGACCGAGAGCCGCAACTATCTCAGCCACCGCAATAGGGTGAGATATATACGCCTCTCCGCTGGCTCTTCTCTGTCCCTCGTGGAGACGGTCGGCAACCTCGTAGGCTTTTTTTATCTTTTCTACGTCATATTTTCTTCCCGATCCTCGGATTATGTCAAGCAGCCAGCTTAATTCCTCGTGTGGAGGGGTCGGGTTCATATTATCGCTATTCATAAAAGTCGTACCTCCCTATTGGGAGCTCCCTTCTTTTACAGATTTGCGCTCGGTCAGTCTCCTTCTCTGCGGCACTGAGACCTGAGCTTCTTCAGAATGTAAGATTTATCGAGATTTGCTTTGTTTGAGAAATATATCTCGAATTTATAAACGTCGGGAGCGATCTCCTCAACACCGCAGATATTCAGCTCACGGAACACAGCCAAAATAAACTTGAGCTTGATGTAGCCTATCCTTCCTCTGCCCGACGCGTCGCCGCGGAGCAAGGAAAGAAGAGTTTTCTCACTTATGGTATCGTGTCCCATACGGTACTCGTGACGAACGGTGGTATAGACAGTTCCGAAATCCTCTCTTGTGGGGAGAACGTTCTCGGGATCGTCGTATTCTCCGCCGCCCTTGATATATTCGTAGCGGTAGATATCCTTTTTTCTCTGTTCCGTGTAGCTTTCGGACATTCTTGCGTCCTTCACTATCATCTGAACGGTCTTGTTATTCATAAAATCGTTGATATCC
>JAZODH010000044.1:0-23076 GCA_045596925.1 Eubacteriales bacterium | reverse complement strand
TGACTTCGGTCAGAGACCTATCGACCAGCACATCAAGGGCTTTGAGGCTCTTGGCGCAACAGTTGAGATCGACACCGACGAGGGATTTATTTACGCTGATGCAGACAACGGCCTGCACGGAAGCTCCGTCTATTTTGACGTGGTTTCGGTGGGCGCTACCATAAACGTAATGATCGCGGCTGTCCTTGCAAAGGGAAAGACCGTTATCGACAACGCCGCAAGAGAGCCTCACATCGTTGACCTGGCAAACTTCTTTAACACCTGCGGTGCAAAGATCACGGGCGCAGGAACCAGCGTCATCAAGATCCAGGGCGTTGAAAAGCTCCACGGCTGTACCTATGCCATTATTCCCGATATGATCGAGGCGGGCACATATATGGCGGCAGTAGCTGCGGCAGGCGGCAAGATCAACGTAAAAGGTATCATCCCCAAGCACATGGAGTCGGTCTCCGCCAAGCTTGAGGAAATGGGAATGACCGTCACTGAATACGACGACAGCATTACCATAGCTAAAACAAAAGAACTGAAGAAAATTCACATAAAGACCCTTCCCTATCCCGGATTTCCCACCGATATGCACCCACAGCTGACGGCTGTGCTTGTGTGTGCCCGAGGTGAAAGCAAGGTTTCCGAGGGTGTTTGGGAAAACCGCTTCAGATACGTCGACGAGCTGCTCAAAATGGGCGCGGACATTCGTGTTGAGGGTTCAAGCGCAAGGATCATCGGCGTCGGGTCCCTTGAGGGCGCTACGGTCAAGGCGGTAGACCTGCGCGGCGGTGCAGCAATGATAATTGCGGCGCTGGCGGCAAAGGGCGAGACTGTTATTACCGATATAATGTCCATTGAGCGCGGATACGACGATATCGTGGGCAAGCTCACAAAGCTGGGTGCTTCCATCAGAATCGAAAACGACTAATAACTCTTTCGGGGGCGTCAGAAAACGCCCCCGAAAGTTAACTTTGAGTTTATATTCAGTGCGTATAATATACGCAAAGGAGTGATATTTTGAGTAAAAAAGATAAGAATTGCACGCCTTGTGCAAAGAAAACGTCTATCGGCGGTCAGGCTCTCATTGAGGGCATCATGATGAGAGGTCCCGAAATCTCGGCTATGGCCGTGCGCGACCCCGACGGCGAGATAGTTATTGAAAAATGGCATACACAGGCACGTTTTAAAGCGAAGTTTTTTAAGCTTCCCTTTATCCGCGGTGCGTTTAACTTTATAGATTCCATGATTTCCGGCTACAAGTGCCTTATGCGCTCGGCAGAGATCGCAGGACTTGAGGACGAGGTCGAACAAAAGCCCAAGAAGAAAACCAAGGAGACACGCATTTCCCCCGACGAACCTGTTCAAAGCGTCGAGGTGACAGAGGCACCCGTTGAGGCGGCAAAGGCCGAGGTCACCGAAAAAGCCGAAAAGCAAGAGAAAAAATCCTCCGGCGCGCTGATGGCAGTCATTTCGGTAGTTAGCCTTGTTCTGGGCGTCGCTCTGTCGGTAGGACTTTTCCTATATCTGCCCGCACAGCTCTATTCTTGGCTTTCCATTCCCTTCCCGTCACTCGTGGGAAACAGATTCCTTCGTTCGCTCTTTGAAGGCGTTCTGAGAATCGTGATCTTCATCGCTTACATGGCGCTGGTGTCCCTGATGAAGGACATTCGCCGCACTTATATGTACCACGGCGCAGAGCACAAGACAATCTTCTGCTACGAAAAAGGACTGCCTCTGACGGTCGAAAACGTCCGCGCGCAACGGCGCTTCCACCCTCGCTGCGGTACGTCCTTTATGATCCTTATGCTGATCGTAGGCGTGTTCCTGGGTATGCTTATCCCTGCCACGATCCACCCCATTCTGAGAACGGTAATAAAGCTGGCCATGCTCCCTTTGACTATGGGCATCGGCTACGAGCTTATCCGTCTGGCCGGCAGAGTTGATAATCTCTTTACCCGCATCATCTCAAAGCCCGGTGTATGGCTCCAGCATCTGACTACCATCGAACCCGACGACGACATGATCGAATGTGCTATTCTTGCATTCAAGGAAGTCATTCCCGAGGACGACGATCGGGACAACTGGTAAAAATGATCCCATGCTTTCGGCATTTTTGCCGTCAAAAAGCATGGGATCTCGTTTAAACACCTTTTTTGGAGCAGATAATATTCTTGTAACATAAACAAGGAGAGTGATAACTTTGAAAAAATCGCACAAGACGATATTAAAAGCAGCAGGTGCAACAGTTGCCGTTGCGGCTGTCGCGGCGGCGGCCTCTTACATTACCACAAAAATACTTGTAATGGTCGCTCTTGACCGAAATCCCCCCAAGCTCCCGGGAAAGGCCAAGGGCGCGATCTCCGGTGCGGCCTTTGACAACAAGGAGTTCATAGATGACGTTGGCAAATGCGCGCAAATGCTCGAAAACTCCGAGCACGAGCAAGTGGAGATAACCGCTTTCGACGGCACGAAGCTTGTGGGACATTGGTTCAAAACAGAGGGCGCAAAGAGGACCGTCATCTGTATGCACGGCTGGCGCTCTTCCTGGAGCATTGATTTCGGAATGTCCGCGCCTCACTGGATCGAGCACGGCTGCAACTTGCTCATTCCCGAGCAGAGAGGACAAAACAACAGTGGCGGCGATTACATGGGCTTCGGTCTCATCGAACGCTACGACTGCCTTGACTGGGCAAATTACGTCGCTCAGCTTCACCCCGAGCTTCCCGTTTACCTGTCGGGCGTGTCAATGGGCGCGTCAACAGTCCTCATGTCCGCAGGGCTTGAGCTTCCCCCGCAGGTAAAAGGAATCATCGCCGACTGCGGCTTTACCTCACCCTACGCCATTTGGAAGCACGTCAGCGAGAACAATCTCCACATAGGCTTCGGCATAAAGGGCGTTATGGCAAACGCTATCTGCAAAAAACGCATAAATCTCGGCGCAGACAGCTATTCCACCGTTGAAGCAATGAAAAACTGCACCGTGCCCGTTCTTCTGATTCACGGAGAGAAGGATTCCTTTGTGCCCGTCGAGATGACCTACGAAAACTACGAGGCCTGCGTGACTCCAAAGAGTCTGCTTATCGTCTCGGACGCCGAGCACGGAATGAGCTTCTGGAAGGATCAGGAGGGCTACAAACGGGCTGTCTTTGATTTCTGGGAGAAATACGACACCGCTTCGCTCTGACCTCTTTTGTGCCTTACTTTTTGAAAACATTTTTGCCAAAAAGTGTTGACAATCCGGGCAAAATATGGTATTATATTATGCGTTGCACGGAAGGGACTCCTTTCCGTGAACCCTGCCCCATTAGCTCAGCCGGTAGAGCACTTGACTTTTAATCAAGGTGTCTGCGGTTCGATTCCGCAATGGAGCACCAGAAAAAAGCACTTGCGCCAGCAAGTGCTTTTTTCAATCGCAATTACCAAAGGAGAGTGCCCAATGAAATGTTATCTTATCCGTCACGGAAAAGACGACGACACCATTCGCGGCGGGTGGAGCAGTTCCCCCTTGACCGATGAGGGGATCAAGCAAGTAGAGGATCTTGCCGTCCGTGTTTCCGAAAACGAACTGAATATCAAAGCCGTTTACACCAGCGACTTAGCTCGCGCAAGGCAAACGGCAGATATTCTTGCCAAAGCATTGATGCTTCCCGTGACGGAAGTCCCTCAATTCAGGGAGACCAACAACGGCGTGCTTGCAGGCATGGACAACGAATTAGCAAAAAAGCTTTACCCGGGACTGTTTTGGAGCGCCCTTGATTGGGAGCAGTCCTACCCGGACGGTGAAAGCCCCTGTGCGTTTTACAACAGGATATGCGATGCATGGCGCGATTTTAAAGAGCAGATTCAGAACGTCGGCGGCGATGTGATCCTCGTCACCCACGGCGGGGTTATAAACGTTATCCGTTGCATCGAAAGCTCAACACCGTATTCAAACAAGGAAAACCCCTTTCCCGTGAAGTACGCTGAAATGATAGAGATAAAAATATAAAAAGCACTTGCGATGCAAGTGCTTTTTGGTTATTTACTCTCTTTTCTCGCCTTTCTTTCATAAATAATAGCGCAGAAAAGCATTATCAAGGGGAAGAAGGCGACCGACAGGATACCCGCTTTCAAGTCGCCGGAAAAACGCTCGGAGACCGCGCCCACAAGTCCGGGACCAACAGCGCACCCCGTGTCGCCCGCAAAAGCAAGCATTGCGAACATTGCCGCACCGCCGCTCGGCATCTTTGCCGCCGCCATGCTGTACGAGCCGGGCCACATAACGCCTACCGCAAATCCGCAGATGCCACAACCGACAAGGGACAAGATCTTAAAGGGAGACAGCGCGATCATCAGGTAGCTGAACAGGCAGAGCGCCGAGCAGAAAACAAGATATTTTTCGATCCTTATCCTGTTTCCGAGACGTGAGTAAAGTATTCTCGCACCACCCATAAGAACTGCAAACGCCATAGGTCCTGCAAGGTCACCTGCGGTCTTGCTTACGCCAAGTCCCGCCTCCGCAAAGGCGGACGCCCACTGGGAAACGCTCAGCTCGCAAGCTCCCGCGCAGACCATAATGACGATAAACGCCCAAAAGGTCTTGGTCTTCATAAGCTGCATAAGCGGGGTGGACTTCCCTTTTTCGGTGAGAGTGAGGATCGGGACGTAGCAAAAGGCGATGCCGTTCACAAGGGGCAACAGCGACCACGCCGCCGCCAGAATATACCATTTATCCGTCCCCGCAGTAGCAAAAAACAGAGTGGAGATGAGCACCACCGCCACGTGTCCCCAGCAGTAAAAGGAGTGGAGCAGGCTCATATGCGCCGCTTTATTGTCGCTTGGGCAGGCTTCAACTATAGGGCTGATTATGACCTCAATAAGTCCACCTCCAAGAGCGCAGACTACCGTGGCTATGACCAAGCCTATGTAGGGGTCCATCACGTTAGGCAGGACGGCAAGGAGCAACATTCCCGCAAAAGAAAAGAAATGAGCCGTAACCACCGCCGCTCGGTAGCCGATCCTGTCAATGCACTTTGATGATATCAGGTCGGCGGCTATCTGGACTGCAAAGTTTATGGTAATGATCAGCGATATCTTTTCCAGTGATACGCCGAAATCGCGGTTGAAGGTCACAAAAAGCAGCGGAGCGTAGTTATTGATAATTGCCTGGACCACGTAGCCCACAAGGCAACAATTTATGGTTTTTGAATACTTATTATTTCCCATGATGTTTTCCCCTCGACATATTCTTACAGGATTGTACCACGAAAATGTCTTAAAGTCAAGAAAAAGGGTCTGCTCGAAGCAGACCTTTTTTCTTATTTCTTTTTAAGTCTTCCCACTACTCTGCCGCAGCATTCCGCGTCGGCAAAATCGCTGAGAGGAATATCGGGGTATTCGGGGTTGAGGGAGATAAGCCGGTCGCCGCCGAACTGCTTGAAATAGCCCTCACCGTCCAGAATGAAGATTCCCAGCTCGCCGATCTCAACGCTGTCACAATTCTGGATAAGCAGGATATCACCGTTGTGGTATTTGGGTTCCATACTGTTTCCGCTGATGCGCAGAGCGTAGTCCGCACTGCGAGTCTTAACTGTATCGGGAATGTTGATCTCATCGGCAGCATCTCCGTCCAAGTAAACGCCGCGGCCTGCGGAAACGGGCATTTCAAAGAGAGAAATGACTCGTCTGCCATATTCGGATGCGCTCTTTGCGGCGGTCTTTGAAGCAGGCTTCTTGGGAGTAAGGATCTTTGCGGACTTTCTCTGAGGCTCTGCCCCTATTCCGTAATCTGCCTTGGTGATGCGCTCCGCTTCCTTATTTAATACGAGAGCAACCAACTCGCGTCCGTGAGTATCCAGGCGGCGGTAGCTGTCGATAAGGTTCATCTCTCCAACCTCAAGGTAACAGTTATTGTTATTGTCAGGCTCACCCGTAACGATGTAATTGACCGAGCATCCCAGCGCCTCGCAAATAGAGAGAATGTTGACGAACTTGGGAGAGTCGCTTATCTCCGCCATGATCTTGCTCAGGGTTCCAAGCGGTATTCCCGTCATTTCGGAAAGCTTCTCGTTTGTGATCTTCTTTTCGCTTTTGATTTTCTTAATTCTATCGATATATTCCATTTTAGGCACTCCCCTCGCGCTTTTTATTTCTTTTACGATATCATTATAACACCATTTTTCCGTTTTGTAAAGAGTTTTTTGAAATTTTTTTCGGTTTTTGGAAAAAATCTATTGACAAAATGATTTTTTGTGGTATAATAAGCTCACAAGAGTTCCGAAATCGGAAAGGAGATAATATTATGAATGCTTGCTACAACAACAGAAGAAATGTATACAACCGTCCCGAAAGAAGAGAAAATCGCGCTTTTACGGAAAAGAATTTCAGCTTTTTTGAGCTTCTTATTTCCATCATGGAAGCGATCTTTTCCAATTCCACCATTGTCTCGGTCATGAAAGTCGCAGGCGGAATCGCTTGCGTAGGCTTCTTTGCTCTCACCGTCGGAATGGTGGTAAGCGGAGCAGTTTCCCTTATTGCGGGCGCGCTTATCTGCCTGGCGCTTTTCGGCGCGGTGGCGTTCATTTTTGCGGACGAGCTGGGCGAGGAAAGATAACTCCGTCAGCTAAATTTCATGCAACAAAAAACAACGGCGCGGTGCGCCGTTGTTTTTATTTCTTAAATTATTTTGCCTGATGGATATTCACCTGCATCTTGGGAACGGATATTCCCTTTTCCTCAAAGGAAGCCTTGAGTGCCTCGTTTACAGCGAAGTTAACGTCCCAGTAGTCGGCGTTGTCTACCCACATTCTCAAAGCAAACTCAACACCCTTATCATTCAAGTTGGTAAGAACCGCCGCGGGTGCAGGATCGCGAAGGACCTTTTCGTTTGCATTGGCGATCTCAAGCATAGTGCTCTTTACCAGCTCGGTGTCCGTGCCGTAAGCAACAAGCGCGGTAATATCAATACGTCTCTTATTCTCGATAGAATAGTTTGTGATGTTGGACGTGGAGGCCGCCGAATTGGGAACGGTGATAGTCTTGTTGTCGGGGGTGAGGATCGTGGTGTAGTAGATGTTGATGTCGGTGACAGTACCGCTCTCGCCTGCAACGGTCACGAAATCTCCAATCGAGAAAGGACGGGTAACAAGCAGGATAATACCGCTGGCGATATTGGAAAGTCCGCCCTGGAGAGCAAGACCGATGGTAACGCCGGCAGATGCCAGAACAGCCGCAATGGACGCTTCCGGCACACCCATGATGACGATGACTGTAACCACGAGAATGATCTTCAGACCGATGTTACAGAAATTGCCGACGAAATTACGGACCGTGGGGTCCATCTTCTTGCCATACTTACCCTTCTTGAATTTTTTCGAGATCGAAGAGATGATTCCCCAGCCGATGACCAGGATAAGAAGCGCGACTACAATGGCAATGCCCTTGGTGGTAGCCCAAGATGCCAGAGACATGAGAAATTCTTTCATTTGTTTTACCTCTTTCAATTAAAATTGCATCTTATTATACATCTTTTGCCGCGCAAAATCAAGTAAAACAGGTGTTTTTTCAAAAAATGTTGATAATTTCATCATAATATGGTAGAATTATAACGGCAAACGCCGAAAGAAAGTGAGGAGTCAGCATGAAAACGGGTAGTCGTGAAGCATTTGCGAAAATAAATCTTTTTCTTGACGTCACGGGAAAGAGAGAGGACGGTTATCACGACATTTTGAGCGTGATGCAGTCGGTGTCCCTTTCCGACACGGTGAGCCTCGAGCTGACGGACGGCGGCTTTTCCGTCACCTCCAACATTCCCGACGTTCCTTGTGACAACAGCAACATTGCCGTCCGCGCGGCAATGAAATTCTTTGATTTTACGGGTATCAGCGCGGGCGCAAGGATTCATATAGAAAAGCGCATCCCCATGGCGGCGGGCCTGGCGGGCGGAAGCACCGACGGCGCGGCAGTGATAATGCTCTTGAACGAGCTGACGGGTACGGAATTGTCCGAAGCCGACCTGATAAAGATAGCCTCAAGGGTCGGGGCCGACGTTCCTTTCTGTCTTTTCGGCGGAACGAAGATAACCCGTGGAATCGGGGACGTTTTGGAGGATTGCCCTCTCTGCCCCAAGCTGCACGCGGTAGTCGCCATTGACGGCGAGGGGGTTTCAACCCCCTGGGCGTACGGCGAGCTTGACAGAACGTTCGGGGATTTCAAGGAGATCGGGAAGGAAAATTCCGAGAGATCCCGTGCGCTTATTTCTGCTCTTGAAGGCTCGGACAAACGCGGAGTTGCTCAAAGCGTTTTCAATATTTTTGAGGCGGTGGTCCCGTCCGCTCGCCCCAAGGTCGACGTATTGAAAGGAAAGATGCTTCAACACGGCGCGCTGTCCGCTATGATGAGCGGAAGCGGTCCATCGGTCTACGGTCTTTTTGACAGTGCCGAGAGTGCACAAAAGGCGGCGGAAGATATCCGAGCAAACGGCGCAAGGGCATTTGTTTGCGAGACAGTTTAATAAAAATCGGACTGCGGTTGCAGTCCGATTTTTATTAAAGATACTTCGCAAGCTCCTCTACATCCTCGGGCTTTGTTGCCCAGCCTGTGGCAAAGCGAATGACCGTGTGGGTCTCGTCCGCCTTTTCCCAGAATCCGTAGCTTACGTGTTGTGCGAGTTTGGGAAGAAGGCTGTCCTCAACGACTGCAAACTGCTGATTCGTTGGAGAATCAAGGTGGAGCTTGTAGCCCTTTTCCAAAAGCAGTTTTTTCAGCTTCACGGCGCAGTCTATTGCGTTTTTACCAAGTCTGAAATACAGATCGTCGGTGAAAAGCGTCTCAAACTGGATGCCCAACAGCCAGCCCTTTGCAAGAAGCGCGCCGTGCTGTTTTACCGAAGTAAAAAAGTGCTTTGGCATATTTGCGTGAGTAAAAACCACCGCCTCGCCCATGAGTGCACCCATTTTCGTGCCGCCGATAGGGATGTCGTCGCACAGGTGTGCAAGCTCGGGCAGGGTCAGATCGCACTCGGGGCTCATAAGTCCGTAGCCCAGGCGCGCGCCGTCAATAAACAGAGGTACGTCGTACTCTCGGCAGATGCCGTAAATTTCGGTCAGCTCGGACTTTGAATAAATAGTCCCGTACTCGGTCGGGAAAGAGATATAAAGGGCACCTGCGGGCGTTGTATGCTCGCGGTTATCGTCGTCGGCGTATGCACGCAGGCGTGCGCGCAGATCGGTGGCTTTTATTTTGCCCTCGTAGCCGGGAATGGTCAGTATCTTATGACCCGTGAACTCAACAGCTCCCGCTTCGTGACCCTGAATATGTCCCGTTTCGGCGGAAATTACCCCCTCGTAAGGCGCAAGGATAGTATCGAGCACCAGCATATTGGTCTGGGTACCGCCGGGTATAAAGAAAATTTCGGCATCCGGGGTCTCGCAAGCCGCTTTTATCTTATCTTTTGCCGCCCTGCAATGGTCGTCCGTGCCGTAGCCGGGGTTGCCCTCGTAATTGGTCTCTCCGATACGACGGAGTATTTCGGGATGGCAGGCTTGCTGGTAATCACTTGAAAAAAACAACATATTTATCTCCGTTCTGCAGGTGCAAAAGTGCCCTGCTCTGTTAAAATTCTATATCCTCGGGGTTGAAAGAGGTTACACGGGGCGCAGGTTCGTCTTTAACTTCCTGCTTCGGGATCGGTGCGGTATTTCCCTGTGCGGTCTCGCCGATTATCTGCTCAAATGTGGCGTTCTCGTTCTGCATGAGGATATTGAGCACCGTCATATAGTCGCGGAGCATTTCACGGGGAGTTATCATCATATCCGCGCCTGCGCGTTCAAGACAGATCGACAGGAATTTCTGCATCTGCTCTTCGGAAATTCTCGGCTCGCAACCATAATTCTGTGCGTAAAGTTTTGTAATTCTACCGATAAGGGCAAAAAGCTCCTCATCGGACAGTCGGCGGAGTCGGATAACGGGACCGATGAGATTTTTGAACTCACCGCCGGCAAATCTACTGTCGCAAAGACGGCTTTTCAGCGCCTCATATGAGAACAGCCCTCGTCGGGTGTCCTCCAAAAACTGAGGCGTACCGCCCATGATGATATCAAGTCCCTCGGCGCGTCCCTGCAGGGTGTCGTTGAACATGGAAAGTATCTTTTCGTAATTGTTCTCGCGGGAAACGCGGTGGGTTATCTTATAAAGGTTGACGCACTCGTCGATAAAGACAACAAGTCCACGATATCCCATCTTACGCACAAGAGACGCCCAGATCTTGATAAAATCGTACCAGTTATCGTCGTCGATAATGAGGGATACTCTGAAACGGAGTGCCGACTGTGCCTCGGTCTTTGTGGCGTATTCCCCTCTCAGCCATCGCATGCAAGCTGATTTTTTATCCTCGTCGCCGCAAGCGTAAGCGCGGTAAAATTCCACCATGATTCGTGCAAAATCAAATCCGCCCACAAGTCCCTCAATACTCCGCATCTCCTCGTAAACGCGACCCTCAAGAGCCGTATCCAGGGCGGGGTCGGACAGCAAATAGCCCTCTTTAACAAGCGACGCGCGGATATCGTCTATCCAGCGGGTGACGAGCTTTGAAAGTGCACCGCCGTCGGGCGAGGTCTTTGATGCAAGATTTTTTATCAGCTCGCGGTAGGTGGCTATCCCTGACCCGTTACTGCCGTAAAGACGGCGCTCGGGGGACAGGTCCGCATCGGCGGTAATGAAATTGCGCTCAAGGGCATATCCTCGGATAAGCTGAATGAGAAAGCTCTTACCGCTTCCGTAGCGTCCGATGAGAAATCTCATTCTTCCTCCGCCCTCACCCGTTTCTTCAAGATCGGAAAGAAGCGCTTCTATCTCGTCCCGCCGTCCGATGGCGATATAGGGCGCGCCGCTGCGCGGCACAACGCCCGCCGACACCGACGCCAGCAGAGACGAAAGTATTCTTTTGGGTATCTTTTGCGAAACGACATCAGACATCTTTTATATCCTCCGCATAGTCATCAATTATTTTATAGCCCGAGGAACATTCTTCCAGCAGTATATCGCCGAGAATATCGGCGGCAATTTCGTTGATTTTATCGGCGATAGAGCCTGCAAGCAGTCCCCTTGCATCGGCAAATGCGCGTTGAGAGGAAAAATCCCCGTCCCTTGCCGCGCGGACAAATTCAATATATTCGGAAAGCGCAGTCGCAAGATCGTTTTCCTCCTCCGAGGGCGTTTCCTCAGAAAGGACAGGTTCTTCCTCAATCGTGGGTTCCTCAGGATAATCCTCCTCAAAGGCTTCAATGAGACGCTCGGTAGTCTGCCACGAGTCCGCCTCGATCTTTTTTGCCTCGTCCAAGGAAAATTCATGCTTTGGCAGGTCGTAAAGGTGGGAATATTCGCTCTTTTCCTCCTCGACCTTCGGCTTTTTTTCACCGCCGAGCATTTCCACGACCATGGAATCTATCATTCTTCTGTCCTCGGTGGGCAGGCTGTAAACGGTCAGTCGGGATTTTATACCCAGATAAGCGCGTATCCTGTTCTCTGCGTGCTTTACGGCGTCGGTGACGATATAGCGCACCTCATGAGAGCGGGAAAGTGAGATATAATCCACCTCAACACGCCCCTTGCGCTGCGGGGTGCAGAGCAGACCCGTGAACATATCCCGATTCAGTTTGCCCGTGCCGTATCGGAGCTTGCCCTCGCTTCCAAGTCTGCGCAGAGTTACGGCGACAACGGCGGGGATTATCTGCTCGAAGATCGGCAGGTTTTCGGGGGTGGCGAACTTGCTTTTTCTGTAATCGTAAGTGGTATAAGCTCCCGAATCCACCAGCTTTTTCACGTCTCCGTCCTTGCCCGAAAAGAACAGCTCGCGCAGAGTCGCGTGAGAGAAGATATATTCTTCAAGCTCACTGTTCATACCCTTTGGAGGCATGGCACGGGTGAGCAGGCAGTAGTCGGTTATCCATTCGGGGATAAGTGCGTCAAGTTTTGGGTAGGTACGGCGGTAGCTTTGCCACAGGTCGGCAAGCTTTTGGGGTACGGACTCGGTATCGGGGTCAACGTTTATCAGCTCGCTGACGTAGAGCAGAATATAGCTGTATTCCGCTTTAGGGGACTCCCCCGCGCGCCACTGACGGCGCAGATCAAGGTAGCAGTCCAGCTGACCGGGCGACAGTTGGGAATACTGGGGAACATAAGAAAAATAGGAATAGTAAGGACTTCCCTCTCTGCTTTCCTCAAAAAGCCGTCTGCCATCGGAGAGGAAGCTTTCGTAATAGCTGTAATCCTTTTTGCAAAATATCCTGACCCGTCCAATAAAGCGCAGCTCGCTTTCGTATTCCTCGTCGGGCGCAGTGCTTTCCGTAATTTTGGTCGGGATAGCGGTGATTATCCGCTCGGTCAGAGTGGTGTCGGGGCGCATTTGGATCTTTTCCTTTGAGATCCCGTCGGAGGTAAGCTCGCGGGCACAGGAAATTATCTTTTCTTCGCCCTCAAAGGTGATCTCCACCGCTTCGACGTCGCGTTTTGAGGGTCGCGAAACCATTTTTTTCGGTGCAAATTCATCAAGCGACCAGAATTCGTCGGTCATCACTCGGCTTCCTCCTTTCGGAAATTTGGGTATTATAGTATTATACCATGCATCCTTTTGTTTGTCAAGGTCGCTCAAAGGCGGTCTTTATGTGAAAATCCGCGCAAAATATGCAGAAAATCTGCATCTTTGTGGCTTTTTGTTGACATTTGCCCGATTTCATTTACTTCTGATAAAAAACGGCAGAGAAACTCTGCCGTTTTTTCTTTCAAATTACACAATCCTTCTCGAAAAAAATCCGTCCGCGACGGAAAAACAAACAAAAACATGAAAATCTGCAAAAAATCACTTGACTTTGTACGCAATATAAAATATAATATAATAGTCTATTTTTTCTATTTATGCCGCATTTTGCGGCGGATTGGAGTTTTAACTATTATGCAGCTTAAAGTTGTAAAATTCGGCGGAAGCTCTCTTGCCGACGCGGAGCAGTTCCGCAAGGTGGCAAGTATTATAAAGGCCGACCCCGCAAGACGTTACGTTATTCCCTCCGCGCCCGGAAAGCGTTTTTCCGATGACGTGAAGGTTACCGACATGCTTTACACTTGCTACGATATGGTAAAGCGCGGGGAGGACATCGACGACTATTTCGGACAGATCGAAAAAAGATACTGCGAGATCATTTCCGACCTGGGTCTGAACTTTGACATCAGTGGTGAGCTCACTTACGTTAAAAACGCTCTCCGTCACCGCTCGGGTCGCGACTTCGCGGCAAGCCGCGGCGAGTACTTAAACGGTCTTATTCTGGCAAAGTACTTGGGATTTGATTTCATTGACGCGGAAAACGTAATTCTTTTCCGCGACAACGGAACATTTGACGCAGACAAGACAAACGAGGTTCTGCGTGAAGAGCTTGCCCAGCACAAGAGAGCGGTAATTCCCGGCTTCTACGGCGTAATGCCCAACGGCACCATCAAGACTTTCTCCCGCGGAGGTTCCGACATCACAGGCTCTATCGTGGCCCGTGCCTGCAGCGCAGACCTTTACGAGAACTGGACCGATGTTGACGGCTTCAAGATGGCAGACCCCAGAGTTATCGAAAACCCCTGCACCATCGAGACCATCACCTACCGCGAGCTTCGCGAGCTTTCCTACATGGGTGCGACGGTGCTTCACGAGGACGCTATCTTCCCCGTTCGTTTTGCAAATATTCCCATCAACATCAAGAACACAAACGATCCCTCAAAGAGAGGTACCATGATCGTTCCCTCCACCTCCGATTACAATGCCGATAAGGTCATCACGGGTATCGCGGGCAAGGCGGGCTTCTCGGTCATCACCATCGAAAAGGATATGATGAACGCCGAGACGGGCTTCGGACGCAAGGTGCTTGAAGTGCTTGAAGACAACGACATCTCCTTTGAGCATCTTCCCTCGGGCATCGACACCATGTGTGTGGTAGTATCCAGCACAGCTATCAACGACAAGAAAGAAAAGATTCTCGCAACGATGCAGAGACGCGTTCGTCCCGACACTATCACCATCACCGACGGCATCGCCCTTCTGGCGGTGGTCGGCCGCGGTATGGTCAAGGCTAAGGGCACGGCGGCAAGAGTGCTGAATGCGGCTTCAAAGGCAGGCGTCAACATCCGCATGATCGACCAGGGCTCAAGCGAGCTTAACATCATCATCGGTATCGACGAGGCGGATCTCAAGAAGGCTCACGTGGCTATCTACAACGAATTCGTAAAATAAAAAAATTAACCCGAGAAGCTTGAAGCTCCTCGGGTTAAAAATTACTTTACGCCATCTGCTCGGAAAGCTGTGCACCGCCCACAATGTGGAAATGCAGGTGCTTTACGCTCTGGCAAGCGTGGTCGCCGCAGTTTGAGATCACGCGGTATCCTCCGCCAAGATTTTCCTGCGCCGCGATCTTGGGAATAGCCTCAAAGATCTTTGCCACCGTAGCGCTGTTCGATGCGTTTATTCCGTCCACCGAAGGAATATGCTCCTTTGGAACGATGAGAATATGCACGGGCGCCTGGGGGTTGATGTCACGGAAGGCGTAGGCGTAATCGTCCTCGTAGACCTTCGATGAGGGAATGTCCCCCGCTACTATTTTACAAAACAAGCAATCCATTTTTATCTCCATTCTGCCGCTGCGCGGCTTAAAATTAGGGTGCGAAATGATAAATTTATCTATTGAAAAAAATGATATCTGGACTTATCTGAAAAGCGTTTCGAGGCCCATCGTCATGTACGGAATGGGCAACGGTGCCGACAAGATACTTGCCGTCTGCGAAAAATACGGCATCAAAGTCTGCGACTTCTTTGCCAGCGACGGATTTGTCCGCGGGCACGCTTTCCATGGAAAAACCGTCCTGTCTTACAGCGAAATCAAGGCGAAATACAAGGAGTTTATCGTCCTTGTGTCATTTGCAACTTCCCTGCCCGACGTGCTTGAGCGAATTTACTCAATTTCGCAGGAGAGTGAGCTCTACGTCCCCGACGTGCCCGTTTTCGGCGAAACTCTGTTTACGCGGGAGTTCGTTGAGAAAAATACAGATAAAATTCAGAGGTGCGCCTCTCTTTTTGCCGACAGGGAGTCGGTGCGAGTCTATGAAAGCGTCATAAACGCAAAGCTCACGGGAAAGATCTCTCACCTGAGAGCAAGCGAGACCGATCGGGAAACGGTTTACCGCGAAATTCTCCGTCCTCAAACCTACCGTTCCTACGCCGATCTCGGCGCTTACAACGGAGACACGGTACGGGAGCTTCTCGAGTTTGCTCCCAATCTTGAATTGGCTGTAGCACTTGAGCCCGACGGCAGAAACTTCCGCAAATTGTCCGAATACGCACAGGGCGAAGACCGTCTGCACCTTGAGCTTCACAACGTGGGGGCTTGGGATCACGCTGATACACTTTTCTTTGACGGAAGCGGAAACCGCAACGCAAATATATCTCAAATCGGCAAAAAAACTAAGGAAGTTCCCGTTGACGCCCTTGACAATATTCTCGGCGATCACGCCGTTGACTACGTTAAGTATGACGTTGAAGGCTCGGAACGACAGGCTCTTGAAGGTTCGAGGGAAACGATCATACGCTTTGCTCCCGACCTGCTGGTCTCAATGTATCACCGAAGCGAGGATATTTTCGAGCTTCCTCTCATATTGCACGAAATGAATCCCGAATACAAGCTCTATCTGCGCCGTTTTTCTTATCTTCCCGCCTGGGATCTGAACCTTTATGCAATAAAATGATTTTCAACGCCCGTCTCAGACGGGCTTTTTTCACAGCTTTTCGGGATATACGCCGTCTGCTATGAGACGTTTGAAATATTCCATGACGTAAGGCTTATCCTCGGCGTAGGTGACACCTACCCAAGTGTCCTCGGATTCAAGAACCTTTACACTTCCCCCACCGCCCGACACAAGCTCACCCACCATGGTAGGCAGAACGTGTTCGCTTTTTACGTCGTCATCGGGCAAGTTACGCAGAAAGGCACTCAACTGCTCCTCGACCTCGGGGAATATCGCGGGTGTAAAGCACCACATATTCATAGAAACGAGAGTATCGCGCGAAAAAGTCTTTCCGTCCGCTACGGCGTCCTCGCCTTTTCTTTCGATGCCGTAGGTCTCTTTTATCTGAGTAAGCCGTCTCTCGCCGTCAGCATGACAGACTCCGCGGGTCACGCCTCCGTTGTCGCTAAGGGTATTTCCGAGCCTGAAAGCAACCATTCCGTAGTCTCGCTCTCCTCGCTCGGAAACGAGAAAATCATGCGCCTTTTTGTAGGCGCTCTTGCCGTAATAATCGTCGGCGTTTATAATAAGGAACGGCTCTTTTACAGCGCCGCGGCAGCTGTAAAGGGCGTGGGTCGTGCCCCAAGGCTTTTGACGGTTTGAGGCACACGCTGGGGTATACGGCAGGTCGGTCTTGTCCTGGAAGACGTACTCGACCTCACAGAGCCTTTCGGTCTTGTTGCCTACCACCTCACGAAAATCCTTCTCAATATCCCGTCTTATAACAAAAACGACCTTGTTAAAGCCCGCTTCCAAAGCATCGCGTATAGAATAATCGATAATTATCTCCCCGTTTGGTCCTACGGGCGCTATTTGCTTTACTCCGCCGCCAAATCGCGAGCCGATGCCCGCGGCAAGTATAACAAGTGATGTTTTCATGTTCTTCATTCCCTTCGTTTTAGTAAAAAGGGCGGTCTTCCCGCCCTTTTTGTTTTATTCGATGATAAAATCCTTCAGATCCGCAAACAGAGCCGAGGTATCGTCTGTGTGAGCCGTCAGCTTAATGGGAGAGAGCAGGTCCAGAGAGAAGATTCCCATGATGGACTTTGCGTCGACTACGTAGCGTCCCGAGCAAAGATCGATCTCGATATCGTACTTTGTGACCGTATTCACGAAACGGCGGACGTCCTCAAGCGTTGTGAGACGAATATTTACTGTTGTCATTTTACAAAACCTCCTGAACTGGTTTTCTTAATTATACCGTATCTTCCTGCGAATGTCAAGGCAAATTATCACTTTGTTAAAAACAAATCGGATTGACAACGTTTTTTCTCTTTGTTTAATTTAATGGTAAACAAGCGCAATATCCGCGTGATAAGATATCTTCGGAGGTGGTAAAATGAAGTTCTCTGCACCTGCGGCATTTGCGCTTTACGGTGCTTTGTCACTGCACAAGAAAACGCCCCTGGGATTTCTTTCGGTCATGTCAAGGCTTGGCGGTCCTGCCGCCAATTCAATGCTCGCCGTGCGTGACACCTATCGTCATCTTGAAATTTCGGGCAAAAAAGAAACGGCTGAAGCGGTCGAAACGGTCTACGGCGGTGCGTCTCGCCTGCCCTTCAAATCCTCGGAGATCTCACGGCGCATACGACATTTCGCCGTCGGGCATTACATGGACGACCGCACGGTCTACCGTCGGCTGAACGAAGCAAAGAAAATATACGACAAGATGCTCTGCCACTACGAGGATCTGACCGCAAAAAAATAAAGGAGATGCTTTTGCATCTCCTTTATTTTTCAAAGCGTAACTCCGTCCTTGAAGATCGCAAGATCCCGCTTGTCCATGCGCTCGCTCTTGGTCTTCTTACCCGAGGCTACAGACAGAACGAAATCATAAAATTCGTCGGTCAGAGTCTCCATGCTCTTGCCCTGCGCCAGCTCGCCTGCATTAAAGTCTATCCAGCCGTTTTTATGCTCAAAAAGATTGGTGTTACTTGAGACCTTAACGGTGGGAACGGGACATCCGAAGGGTGTTCCGCGCCCTGTGGTAAAAAGCACCATATGCGCGCCCGAAACCGCAAGTGCGAGAGACGCTACCAGGTCGTTTCCGGGGGCTTGGAGCAGCGAAAGTCCGTTTTTTTGCACGGGCTGACCGTAGGAAAGCACGTCTTCGACCACAGCCGTGCCACCCTTTTGAGTACAACCGAGAGACTTGTCTTCAAGTGTTGAAATTCCGCCCGCCTTGTTTCCGGGAGAGGGATTTTCGTTTATCTTCTCGCCGTGGCGGCTGAAATATTCCTTGAAATTGTTGATGAGACTCACGCAATCGTCAAAGATCTCCCTTGTGCGGCAACGATTCATCAAAATCGTCTCCGCGCCGAACATTTCGGGAACCTCGGTAAGTATCGTGGAGCCTCCGCCCGAGATCAGCTTATCGGAAAAGGAGCCGACCAACGGATTTGCGGTGATTCCCGAAAAGCCGTCCGAGCCGCCGCATTTAAGTCCGATTATCAGCTTATCCGCGCCGCACTCCTCGCGCTCAAACTGCGATGCGTACCGGCAAAGCTCGGAAACTATCTTCACGCCCTCCGAAATTTCGTCCTCTACCTCCTGGCATACAAGGAAGCGGATGCGCTCGGTGTCGTAGTCACCCAGCATCGCCTTCATCTGTTCGGCGGTGTTGTTCTCACAACCGAGGCAAAGGACCAGAACTGCGCCTGCGTTGGGATGATTTATAAGTCCGCAAAGAGCCTTTTGCGTGTTTTCGTGATCCTCGCCCAGCTGGGAGCAGCCGTAGGGGTGGGCATAGGAGAAAACTCCCTCCACCGATCCTGTTGCAAGCTCCTTTGAGCGATCCTCGATCTCCTTGGCGATAGCGTTTACGCAACCGACGGTGGGAATTATCCAAACCTCGTTGCGGATTCCCACGCGTCCGTCTTTACGCTTGTAGCCCATGAAAGTGCCGGGCTTGGTAGCCTTAAGCTCAGTATAATTTGGGGTATATTCGTAGGAAAGAAGCCCCGAGAGATTGGAAGCAAGGTTATGTGTGTGCACGTGGTGACCTACGGGGATATTTTCCTTTGCGTGACCGATGGGAAAGCCGTATTTGATGACGTTCTCGCCCGCGGAAATAGCTCTCAGCGCCACCTTGTGACCTGCGGGGATATCCTCTGCCAGAATTATCTCGTGACCGTCTGCAATAAATTTGTCCCCCGCGCCGGCCGCCGTCAGAGCAACGGCTACGTTATCCTTTTCATGTATCTTTAAAATATTCATCGTATTCTCCAAAATCAAGCCTCAACGAGCTTGGCAACAGTTTCCTTTACGCCCTCCGACTTGAACGCGTCAAGATAAGCGGCAACGGTCTCGCAGAACCCAGGATAAGAGCAAAGATCCTCACCCCAGAAATTCGTATTGGAAAGTACAGCCTTTGCGTACTCTGCAGAAGACTTTTTACTGTTCTGTGCAATGAACTCCAGCGCCTCGGCATCGTCGCGGACTGTGTAAGCCTCGCCGTCGCAGGGACGCTTTGCCTCGATCTTGCCGTCAGCAAGCTCGCCTGCACCGTAGAATGCAAGGAGACCTGCCATGGACATGGTCAGCGCGGGTGCAATCTTACCGTTCTTTTCGTAGTAATCCTTGAAGGAAGGCAGAATTCTGCTCTTCCATTTGGAAACGGAATTGAGGGAGATGTCAAGAACGCTGTGGCGGATAAAGGGATTTTCAAATCTCTCGTAAACCGCAGCCGCAAAAGCAGCCACCTCCTCTGCGGGAAGCTTTACCTGGGGTGCGATCTCCTCGCCGACCGCCTTTTCCATGAACGCGCGGATAGTTTTATCCTCCATGCACTCACGGACGATGGGAAGTCCCGAAAGCCAACCGAGAAGAACCGTGGAGGTGTGTGCGCCGTTGAGAATTCTCACCTTTCTCTCGCGGTAAGGTCTCTGGTCGTCGGTGAACACGACGGGCATACCGGCACGGTCAAGAGGAAGCTCAGATGAAATATCGCGGTCGCTTTCAATGACCCAAAGTCCAAAAGGCTCGCCCACATCAAGAAGCTCATCGTTGTAGCCGAGGGCTTCGCAGATCTGTGCGACCTCGTCACGGGGGTAGCCTGTGACAATACGGTCAACCAGGGTTGAGCAGAAGATACAAGCCTCCTCGATCCACCTTGTAAACTCTGCGGGCAGCTTCCACTCATCGGCAAGCGCCAGAACGCATTCACGGAGCTTGCCGCCGTTATTTTCAATAAGCTCAACGGGAAGAAGGATAAGACCCTTGGAATTATCGCCCTTGAAATGGCAAAATCTCTCATAGAGGAATTTTGTGAGCTTTCCGGGATATGTAGAAGGAATATCGTCCATTTTATCGTTTCTGTCGAGAACGATGCCCGCCTCGGTGGTGTTTGAAACTACGAAACGAAGTGTGTCAAGTCTTGCAAGCTCCATATAGGAATCAAGATCGCGGTATATATCAACGGTCTTTTCAACGATTGTGACGATATGAGAGGAATTTATCACCTCGCCGTCCAGCTTACCGCGGAGGTTTACGGTGTAAAGGTTATCCTGCGCGTCAAAGCGCTCAAGCGAGCCGAACTCAATGGGCTTTACGATGGCGATACCGCAGTCCATGATTCCCGTCTCGTTTGCTTTGTCTACCATGTAGTCAACAAACGCACGCAAAAAATTGCCTTCGCCAAACTGCAAAAGTCTGATAGGACGTGCTTTTCTGTTCTGAACCTTGCTCTTGATGGATTCCATGTTTTTTCTCCTTTATACAAAAGAACTTTTTGTTCTCTTTCTGCAATGTAATTATATCAAATCCTGCCCGAATTGCAAGTACCCATTGACTTTTTTGGTAAAAAAGGGTATGATTGACTTAATAACCATTGTAAAAAGGAGACAAAACCTTATGGGCATTATCAACGATTCCTTCATTCTGAAGACCGAGACCGCAAAAAAGCTCTATGAAAATTACGCAAAGAGCCTACCCATTATCGACTACCACTGCCACATCAACCCCCGCGAAATCTACGAAAACCGCAGGTTCGAGAACATCGCGCAGGTATGGCTTGGGGGCGACCATTACAAGTGGAGAGTTATCCGCTCAAACGGAGTTGAGGAGTCCAAGATAACAGGCGACGCTGACGACAGAACAAAGTTCCAGATGTTCGCCGAGGCCCTTCCCATGGCTATCGGAAACCCCATGTTCCATTGGACCATGCTTGAGCTGAAGAGATATTTCGGCTACGACGGAATTTTCAACGGTGAGACTGCCGAGGAGGTATGGAATCTCTGCAACGCAGAGCTTCAGGAGGACTCCATGACCGTAAGAGGTCTTATCGAGCAGTCAAACGTAGCGGTCATCGGCACCACCGACGACCCCATTGATTCTCTTGAGTGGCACATAAAGATAGCTGCCGACAAGAGCTTTAAGACAAAGGTAGTTCCCTCCTTCCGTCCCGACAAGGCTGTGAATATTGAAAAGGCAGGCTTTGTTGAATATATCGCACAGCTCTCTGCGGCTTCGGGCATTGAGATAAAGAGCGTCGCAGACGTAAAAGCGGCTCTTGCAAACCGTCTTGATTTCTTCTGCTCTCTTGGCTGCAAGGCGTCCGACCACGGTCTTGACTACGTGGTCTACTCTGAGGCAACAGAAGAGGAGATCGAGAACATTTTCAGCCGTGCAATGGCCGGCGAAACAGTCTCTCAGGAGGAGGCTGACGCTTACAAGACAGCTATTCTCGTTCACCTTGGACGCGAGTACCACGACCGCGACGTTGTAATGCAGCTCCACTACGGCGCGATCAGAAATACCAATCAGAGAATGTTCGAAAAGCTCGGCCCCGACACGGGCTACGACTGCATTTCTACCTTCGACTGCTCAAAGAACATCACCCGTTTCCTCAACGCTCTTGAGGTTGACGGAAAGCTTCCCAAGACTATTCTATACTCCCTCAACCCCGCAGACAACCAGATGCTCGACACCATTCTCGGCTGTTTCCAGGGCACCGAGGCGCGCGGAAAGATCCAGCACGGCTCCGCTTGGTGGTTCAACGACACAAAAACGGGCATGGAGGAGCAGATCAAGTCCTTGGCAAATCTTTCACTCCTTGGCAACTTCGTGGGCATGCTCACAGACTCCCGTTCCTTCCTTTCCTACACCCGTCACGAGTACTTCCGCAGAATTCTGTGCAACGTTATCGGACAGTGGGTAGAGGACGGCGAGTATCCTGCAGATGAGGCAACCCTCAAGAAGATCATCGAGGGCATCAGCTACTATAACGCGGAGAAATATTTTGGATTTTAAGTAAAATAAAAACAGCAGGCGAAAACCTGCTGTTTTTTTGTTTTACACATCAAACTCCGGGTGCTTATCCTGCTCCTCGGACACATATTTACCGTCCTTCTTCCTCTGCTTTACGCAAAGGGTGAGCAGATATTCTATCTGCCCGTTCACCGAACGGAAATCGTCCTCCGCCCATGCGGCAAGGGCGTTGTATAAGTCGGCTGACAAGCGAAGCGGAAGCTGTTTCTTTGAATTATCGTTCATCAGTAAAGACTACCCGTGTTCACGATGGGTTGTGCATCGTGGTTGCCGCAAAGAACCACAAGCAGATTTGATACCATTGCAGCTTTCCTCTCGTCGTCAAGTGTCACTTTTCCACCCTCTTCAAGACGCTCAAGAGCCATTTCAACCATGCCAACCGCGCCGTCAACTATCATCTTTCTCGCGTCAATAATTGCGGACGCCTGCTGACGCTGAAGCATTACTGCCGCGATCTCGGTAGCGTAGGCAAGGTATGTGATCCGCGCCTCTACGATCTCGATTCCCGCTTCTTCGACCTTTGTCTGGATCTCGTTCTTGATACGATCGGCTACGATCTCACTTGATCCTCTCAGGCTTCCCTCGTCGGCAATTCCGTCGCCCGTTGTGTCAATGCCGGGAGCAACGTCGTAAGGGTACAAGCGAACGATATTACGAAGCGCACCGTCGCACTGAAGCGACAGATATTCTTTATAGTTATCTACGTTAAATACCGCCTTTGCGGTGTCCACCACTCTCCATGTAACAGCGATCGCGATCTCGATGGGGTTGCCCAGGCAATCGTTTATCTTCTGGCGGTTATTGTTGAGGGTCATGAGCTTGAGGGAAAGCTTTTTGTTCACCTGCTCAACTGCAATATTCGTACCGTTTGCACCGATGGTCACGGGTGCCGCCTTTACGTCACCGCTCTGATTGAGCTTGGTCTTTGCCGCGGGATTTACCGCAACGCAGAAGGGATTTACCCAATAGAAGCCCGCATCCTTCAATGTACCTATATACTTACCGAAAAGCGTAAGAACGAGTGCTTCTTGG
>JAZODH010000043.1:0-4963 GCA_045596925.1 Eubacteriales bacterium | reverse complement strand
CACCGTTTGCAAAAACGTGCCACCGGCACCTTTTTGACGCACTAACCCATCAAGGGGCTTTTCGTCTTCCCTCAAGTGCTCGAACCACTCTTGTTTTGCTCTGCAAAACAAGAACAGTTTGCGCTGTGGAGAGCGTCAAGTCTTGCTGAACAATAACGCAAACCATGGTTCAGAGCCCAGCAAACCCTTTTGGTCTGTGTTCTTTTTAGCGTTTTTGTCTAACGCCCCCAACAAACAAGCATCAATAACCTCCCGTTGACCTCTCGCATATACTGAATAAAAAAAGTGAGGTATCATATGGAACAAAAAGCTGGTTTCATTCGTCCCGACACTCTGTTGCGTGCACGCCCGCAAGCGTGGGCAAGAATAAAGGGGAGTGCACTCTACCCGAATTTGCTTGGACTTGTCCGCTTTTATGAGCACCCTTATGGGGTAGTGGTGGTCACTGAGGTGGAAGGATTGCCAAATGCCGAAAATGCCTGCTCCTCTCCGATTTTTGCTTTTCATATCCACCAAGACGGCTCCTGCACGGGAGATGTGGCAGATCCCTTTGCCGATGTGGGAATGCATTATAATCTACAAAACTGTCCGCATCCGTATCACGCAGGTGATCTGCCTCCTCTGTTCGGGACAAATGGATATGCTTTTAGTGCGTGTCTGACAGATCGATTTACCATAGACGAAATCATTGGCAGAACGATTATTTTACATTCCTCTTTCGACAATTTTTCCACGCAACCGTCAGGAAATGCAGGATCAAAAATTGCCTGTGGTGAAATCTTGGGACGAATTCGTCGGCACTGATCGAGGGCATACAAACGTACTCCGTTCGCTGAATTTTGAAAGTTTCAAAATTGTTGGGCGAATACAAAAAAGGACACAGACCTTTTGGTCTGTGTCCTTTTTTCGTTTTAACTTTATTTTTTCTTGTAAACCGTGAACAAAACAAACCCGTAGGGCTGGATATCCTCGTGAAGAACGAGCTTGTTTCCTTCGAGGTGACCGTCTTTCAGGTAAATATCGGCGCTCTCATATTCATCGTCGAGCTGAATTACGGGGTTCATGACCTCGTCCGCAAAGAAATTCCAGATGCCCACTGACATGCTTTTCGCGTCCTTTCTTGCAACGATATAGACGAAGGGATTGCCGAGACAAACTGCGGGAAGGGGCTTTTTGCTAACGTATGCTACGCCTTCTGCCAGCTGACGCTGGCGGTAATAGCACTTAAATCCGCCCTTTGAGTATACGCTCTTGCCCCACGCCGTTTCTGCTACGAATGGGTAGACCATGAACCGCTGTCCTGCCGCATTTTCATAGCGGTAGGTGCCCGACGCGCGGGGTGCGGTGTGCCACAAATGCTCGGAAAAGTTGCCCAAAGAGCTGCCGCTGACAATGGGATGCTCGCTGAGCACTTCAGCGCCCTCTTTGAGCTTGAAGTGATAGAACTTTGCGTTTGGATTATTTCTTGTGACCGTGAAATCTTCATATTCTTTGTAATATTCGGTGGCAAAGGGAGGTAGGATTTCGTAGGACTCAAATCCCACGTCAACGCCGCGCTCGTGAAGTATCCTTGCCGCTGTGGCATCAAGGATAGTTCCTGCGCTCAGGTGGTCAAGGTCAAGGAGCTTTGCATTGTCGCCAAAAAGCAGGGACGGACATTCGCCTGTTTTGCCGTACACGGTAGGTATAGAGTTGTCGGTGGCGAACCACTGGCTGACCAGCGGCAAGCAGGTGCCGTAGCCGTAAAGCGTGTCAGCATTAACGTCGCCCCCGAAATCCTGCACGCGGAAAAGGGAAGGGTACGCCGCAATATTAAGACCTGCCGCCTCCTTGCCCTCAAAACGCTTTTCTATCTCGGCGTAATGGGGCTCGTTCTTTACGTGGCGGTCGAAATATCCCGTTTCGTAGGTTGGGCGGGAGTGATATTCTGTCATGTATTTAAGGATTCCGTGGCTGCCGCCTGCGGCGCGTAGCGCCATGTCGTAGCCCTCAAGGAAATTTGCGGGAACGGCAAGTCGGGGACGTGGATAAACGTCGCCTTCTGTGATAAGCTCGGCGCCCGTGTCCTCAAGCCAGTGGCACTGGATACGGATAGCCTCAATGTTTGCCGCAAGGGAGGGGACTTTTTCCCAATAGGGCGCGCCCGTCATTCGGGCAAAGGGGCGGGTGTTGCCCGCAGTAGCCTTTACAAGGTCGGCAAAATTTGCACCCTCGATCTGATAGGAGGAAGCGTTTGCGCTGAGGCCAATACGCACGTTCGGGTTGACCGAGTGAACGGCGGCTTCGATGCGGCGGGTGAAATTCGTCAAGGTCTCTGCCTGAAGATCAAGGAAATGGGAACGGTAGGCGTTTGCCTTGCCGCCACGCAACCGCTGACGTATATCGGGAAGATCAAGATCTTCACCCGTGCGCTCGGCCAATCTTTTTCTGTGGAGATTGCAAAGACAGCCCGAGAATTTTATAGGGAATTTTCCGCCGCCCAGTGTGTAGTCGTCCTCTAACATGATCTCCTCGACTCCCGTTTCGGCTAAAGCGCAGATTGTGCGCAGAAAGTCTTCGACGAATGCCTCGTCCAAAGGACAGTATGCACCGGGGCAAACGTGACCGTTGTCGGCTACGATGTGAGTATATCGGTTAGGTGCGTCACCGTCATGGGAAGCAATGCCTCCGTAGCCGATGGTGGGCACGAGCCAAGCACCTGTGCGAAAACCGTTTTCCTCAAAAAACGCCTTATTTTGTTTGAATTTTTCAACGCCCTGCTTTAAAGCCTCCTTGTCGGTGAGAAAACGGTCGAAAACAAGGAAAACCGTGTCGGCCTTGGCATCTTTGAGCTGACGCAGAAGTCCCTCTCTTTGAATCGAATCGTTTTGCGAGAGCATAACGGGAATACAAAGTCTGTATGCCATGATCAAATCTCCTTATCGGTGAAAACGTTTAATCCTTAACTGCAATTGTATCACAAATTGGGAAAATGTCAATGAACTTTTGTATAATCTTTCACGCAACAAAAGAATTTATGCAAAAAAATACTTTGGCTATTGACTTATTATGCAAGAAATGGTATAATATGTGACATAAAACGGCTAAAACAGCGCGCCGTTTTGTATAACGCTTTAAAAATCAAAAGGAGAGCTACTATGGAAGGTACCTTATGGGCGTTTTTGCCCGCTGTTATCGCTATCATTCTGGCGCTTGTCACAAAGCAGGTTTACGTTTCCCTGTTTTTGGGCATTTTTGTGGGCGCTATGATGTATGCAGGCGGTGATATTCTCAAAGCTATGTTTACTCTGTTCCAGGTCATGAGCGAAAAGGTGGGAGGTAATACGCCGATCATCGTTTTCCTGGTCGTGCTCGGTATTCTCGTCGTTCTCATGCAGAAGTCGGGCGGTGCCAAGGCTTACGGCGAATGGGCAGGAAAGAAGATCAAGTCCAAGGGCGGTGCGCTTGCCGCAACTGCGGGACTCGGCTGTCTCATTTTCGTTGACGACTATTTCAACTGTCTGACGGTGGGTTCCGTTATGCGCCCCGTTACTGACAAATTCAAGGTATCACGCGCAAAACTGGCGTACATAATTGACGCGACGGCGGCACCCGTCTGCATTATCGCTCCCATTTCAAGCTGGGCGGCGGCAGTTGCGGGCGAGCTTGAGGGTGACGGTCTGATGGTATTTATCAGCACCATTCCTTTCAACGTATACGCGCTCCTTACTCTCGTTATGGTATTCACGCTCTGCTTTGTCAAGTTCGATTTCGGCAGAATGAAGAAGTGCGAGGAGATCGCCGAGAGCACGGGCGATCTGCACGCAGGATTTTCCGAGGGTGCAGAGGACAATTCCTCCGACATTAAGGTCAACTCCAACGGCAAGGTTCGTCACCTCCTTATTCCCGTTATCATTCTCATTCTCTGCTGCATCGGCGGAATGATCTACACCGGCTTCTTCTACAACTGGGATACGGGTCTGATCGGCTCCGAGCTGCAGTCGGCAAACGTCATTGAGGCGTTCTCCAACTGTGATGCGGGTATGTCCTTGGCTATCGGCTCCACTATCGCACTTTTCATCATTTCGATCTACTATATGATCACCGGAGCAGTTTCCTTTAAGGAGATCACCGGCAGCTTCACAGACGGCTTCAAGGCAATGGTTCCCGCCATTCTGATTCTTACGTTCGCATGGTCTATTTCGGGCATTATGGGCGCAAAGGGCGGATATCTTGACGCGCAGGCGTTTGTTGAGACAAATTTGGCAAACAGCGCGTTCCCTCAGTTCCTTTTCCCTGCGATCTTCTTTATCCTTGCGGGTGCTATCGCTTTTGCGACGGGAACTTCTTGGGGCACCTTCGGCGTGCTTGTGCCTATCGCCGTAACTATTCTGGGAGGCAGCGGCACCATGGCGATCCTGACCGTTTCCGCAACCCTTGGCGGTGCTGTGTTCGGCGACCACATCTCTCCTATTTCCGACACGACCATTCTGGCATCTGCGGGTGCACAGTCCAATCACGTTAACCACGTTAACACTCAGCTTCCTTATGCGTTGCTCGTGGCTGTCATTGCCGCACTTGCTTACGTTGCGGCAGGACTTTGTGCAACTCTTGGCGGAGTGATCTGCTGTGTAATTATGTGGGCAGTTGCATTGGTTCTCTTTGCTCTTGCAGTCCTTGTGCTGAAAAATCGCGCAAAGAAGACGGCAGAATAAAGACGAATAAAAGCATCAATATCCCTCCGACTCGTCGGAGGGATATTTTTTGTGTCTGCCGAGGGCAGGTCTTCAAACGCACTTCTTGACAGCCCGTGTCCATGGTGGTATAATGAAATTGAAAAAATGTGGGAGGACGGTGGCATGAAACGACGGAAGCCGATGGCGGTGCTGTTACTGTTTGGGATGGTTCTGTCCTTTGCTTGTTGCGGAGGCTCTGAGACAAAGGAACCGACCTGTGCGGAGCTTATAGCTGTGTATGAGGCGTC
>JAZODH010000042.1:0-4340 GCA_045596925.1 Eubacteriales bacterium | reverse complement strand
CAGCTCTTTGCTTACCATGTGGCGGCACAGCGCGGCTGCGACGTTGATAAGCCCAGAAATCTGGCTAAATCCGTAACAGTAGAATAAAAAACACATCCCGAAGCCGCTTTTGCGGCTTCGGGATAAGTCAAAGTGAGGTGTTGTTTTATGAAATTGAAGAAAGAGCTTCCGGAGGAGCTTCTTTTTCTTGAGGAAGAGCCTTCATTTGATGATAAAATAACAACCGTTTGCTTTACGGGACACCGCAACGTGCCCGAAAATGAGAAGGATGCCATTGCCGCGCTCCTTGAGGCGCAGATATACGAGCTTTACGACAGAGGCGCACGGATCTTCAAGACGGGCGGTGCCGTGGGCTTTGATACCATGGCGGCAAAGGCCGTTCTTGCCATGAAGGACCGCTTCGGAGGGGACACTATCCACCTTTACCTTTGCCTGGCCGCGCCTAACCAGACCATGCGTTTCTCAAAAAGCCAGAAGGTGGATTTTGACTATATTTTTTCTATGAGCGACGGAGTAACATACGCTTCCGAGAGCCTTACGAAGGATAGCTATTTTGCCCGCAACCGCGCGCTGGTGCAGGGAAGCGACGTTTGCCTTGCATACTGCAAAAAACAGTACGGAGGCTCATACTATACCTGTAAGCATGCACTTTCAAACGGAGTTGAGCTTGTAAATATTGCGGATTTTTTGTGTATGTTTGAGGATTGAGAAAAAATAAAAGTTTTTTGCAAAAAGGTATTGCAAAATGAGTTTTTGTGTGGTATAATATCACGGTCGAGAGGGGAACTATCGACAAAAAGTGAATAAAGGGGTATAGTTCAGTCGGTAGAACACCAGTCTCCAAAACTGGGTGTCGTGGGTTCAAGTCCTTCTGCCCCTGCCAAAAATAACGGGATGGCGTCAGCCATCCCGTTATTTTTCGTAGAGCTTATCGACGCAGAACCCCACACCTCGCGGCGATGCCGCGAGAGTGTCGGTTTGCGCGAGGGAAAGGAAAGCGAACGATTTAAACTGAAGACAGCGCAAATTTGGGTTCTAAGTCCTTCCGCCTCTTTTTTGTAAGACTCCACCGACTTAGAACCCCGCATAAATGATGCTCTGCATCATTTATGCACAAGCGTGCGCTGAGGTGAACGAAAGATTTGTGAGAACGGTCGCGCACGTTAGGGTTCTAAGTCCTTCGTCTGCAACCCGTAGCGTGCCCCACCGACGCAGAACCCCACACCTCGTTGTTTTTTTGCCGTGTCACTGAGAAAAAGGCCTTCCGGTCTCACATTTTTCTTCTGACTACTTGCAAAACCCCGAATTCCGTGCTACAATACCTTCTTGAAAGGATGAGGTGAAACAAAATGAATACAAAAACAAGAAAGATCGTAATAACAGCGCTTATGGCTTCGCTTACCTGCGTGGCAACAATGGTGATAAAGGTGCCGTCCCCGCTGAACGGGTACCTTAATCTGGGTGACTGCATAGTGCTTCTGTGCGGCTGGTTGCTTACTCCCTGGTACGCTTTTTTCGCAGCGGGTGTCGGTTCCGCTTTGGCAGACCTGTTTTCGGGCTACGTTGCGTATGCTCCCGCTACGTTTGTTATCAAGGGGCTTATGGCGCTTGTGGCGTTTTTCTGCTTTGCGCTGATTAAAAAGAAGTCGGGAAAGCTTTTGCCTCGACTTGTAGGCGGTGTTTTGGCAGAAATCCTTATGGTGATGGGTTACTTCGTGTTCGAAGGTTTTATATACGGATTTGGCCCGTCGGCGGTGAACATTCCCGCAAACGGCGTGCAGGGGGTCGCAGGACTGGTCATAGGTTTGGCGCTGATTTCCGTGTTTGAGAAAACCGACATCCATTTTGGACAATAATAAAACAGACGAAAAAATTCTGTTTTTCTTACCAAAACCTTGTTTTCGCGCTATAAATAGTCAAATCGAAAGCTTTTGGAGCTAATCAGGTTAAATGAACTTGCCAGAAATACCGACTTGTGCGTTGTGGGCAGAGTCTTACAGCTGTGAGGTTGGAGATCCTTTCAACCCGGGGAGACAGCGACAGAACCAATCTGATCTCCTTTTATCTCATTGCAGACGTTGCCCGTAAAAAGCGAGGGAAAATTGTATATTTTTCGGCTTGTCCTCTTGACAAGCCACAATATGTTGTGTATAATAAAGTCGAACCGTTTGCATGACTGACGGAAAAGCGGATCTTACCGCGGGGGAGTGCAAATGTATAAGCCGACCGTCTGGGCAAATTGGTTTACACCGATTTGCTTTTTTTGTTTATATGGAGGTTTTTATGGATCACAAAAATTGGAACGGATTTAAAGGACAACTGTGGCGCGACGAGATAAACGTCCGTGATTTTATACAGTCAAATTATAAGGAATATACGGGTGACAGTGCTTTTCTCGCAAAGGCGACCGAGCGTACCGATGCTATGATGGAGAAGGTACAGCGTCTTTTTAAGCTTGAAAGGCAAATGGGCGGTGTGCTCGATATCGATACGGCGACCGTCTCATCGCTTACTAGCTATTCTCCCGGATACGTGGATAAGGAAAACGAGATAATCGTGGGTCTGCAGACAAACCGCCCATTGAAGCGTGGCGTGAACCCCTTCGGTGGCATGAGAATGGTCCGTCAGGCCTGCGAGGCTTCCGGATACAAGCTGTCGGGACAGATCGAGGAGGAGCTCAGATACAGAACCACTCACAACGACGGCGTTTTCAGAGCTTACACCGATGAGATGCGTCTTGCACGTCGCTGTCACGTAATTACGGGACTTCCCGACGCTTACGGACGCGGAAGGATCATCGGCGACTACCGCCGTGTTGCCCTTTACGGCGTGGATAAGCTGATCGAGGAGAAGAAAAAGGACAAAAAGGCTCTTGAGTCCCAAGTTTTCAAGACCGAGAACATTCGCCTCGACGAGGAACTTTTCCGTCAGATCGACTTCCTCGGACGCCTCAAGGAAATGGCGCAGATGTACGGCTTTGATATAGGTCAGCCTGCATCAAATGCCCGTGAGGCGGTGCAGTGGACGTATTTCGGCTACCTTGCGGCGATCAAGGAGCAGAACGGCGCGGCAATGTCCCTTGGACGTTTAAGTACTTTCTTTGATATTTATTTTGAAAGAGACATAGAAAACGGACTTCTCACCGAGGAGGGCGCGCAGGAGATAATGGACGATTTCGTCATGAAGCTCCGCCTTGCCCGCCACCTAAGAACCCCCGAATATAACGAGCTGTTTGGCGGCGATCCCATGTGGATCACCGAGGCGGTTGGCGGTATGGGCGAGGATGGAAGAACTCTTGTCACAAAGTCCTCCTTCCGTATGCTCAACACCCTTTACACTCTCGGCTCGTCCCCCGAGCCTAACCTGACTATTCTCTGGTCGACTGCACTCCCTGATGGCTTCAAGTCTTTTTGCGCGAAGGTCTCTTGCGATACCGATTCCATTCAGTATGAGAACGACGACGTGATGCGCCCCATTTACGGCGACGATTACGCTATCGCCTGCTGTGTTTCTGCCATGCGCGTGGGCAAGCAGATGCAGTTCTTCGGCGCAAGATGCAATCTTGCAAAGCTGCTCCTTATTGCCATCAACGGCGGCTACGATACCACAAGCGGTATTCACATCGGCCCCCAGATGCCCGTGCTCAGCGGCGACAAGCTGGACTTTGACACGGTCATGGAAAGATACAATATTTACATAGAGTGGTTGGCAAAGCTCTACGTAAATACAATGAACATCATTCACTATATGCACGACAAGTACGCCTACGAGAAGATCCAGATGGCTCTCCACGACACAAACGTGGAAAGATTCATGGCCTTCGGCGTTGCGGGTCTGTCGGTAGTTGCCGACTCTCTCAGTGCTATCAAGTACGCGTCCGTCAAGCCCGTTACCGACGAAAACGGTTTCGTTGTGAACTTTGAAACGGCGGGAGATTTCCCCAAGTACGGAAACGACGATGACAGAGTTGACCTTATTGCAAAGGAAATGACTCACAGAGTTATATCTGAGCTTCGCAAAACTCCTGCATACCGTCACGCAATCCACACCCTTTCGGTTCTTACAATAACCTCCAATGTTATGTACGGAAAGAACACAGGTGCAACTCCCGACGGCAGAAAGGCGTTTGCACCATTTGCTCCCGGTGCCAATCCAATGCATAACAGAGAAGAAAACGGTGCACTTGCATCTCTTAACTCCGTTGCAAAAATCAGCTATGACGATTGCCGTGACGGTGTTTCTAATACATTCTCCATCACTCCCGATGCACTCGGCAGGGATGAGGATGAACGTATCTCAAACCTTGTTTCAATTCTTGATGGTTACTTTGCAAAGAAAGC
>JAZODH010000041.1:0-67139 GCA_045596925.1 Eubacteriales bacterium | reverse complement strand
CAGAATGGAGACATAATGAAAAACACAGAAAAGACAATGGAAAAAATCGTTGCCCTTTGCAAAACCAGAGGCTTTATTTTCCCCGGCTCCGAGATCTACGGAGGTCTTGCGAACACTTGGGATTACGGCCCTCTTGGCGTTGAGCTGAAGAACAACGTAAAAAAGGCATGGTGGAAGAAGTTCGTGCAGGAGAACCCCTACAACGTAGGTCTTGACGCGGCTATCCTCATGAACCCCCAGACCTGGGTTGCCTCCGGCCACCTTTCGGGATTTTCCGATCCTCTCATGGACTGCAAGGAGTGCCACGAGCGTTTTCGCGCGGACAAGATAATCGAGGATTGGTGTCAGGAAAACAATTTTGAGCTTCCCAAGCCTATCGACGCATTCGAGCAGAGCGAAATGAAGGATTTCGTTGAGGAACACAATATTCCTTGTCCTACCTGCGGAAAGCACAATTTCACGGATATCCGTCAGTTCAATCTGATGTTCAAGACCTTCCAGGGCGTAACCGAGGACGCAAAGAACACGGTTTATCTCCGTCCCGAGACGGCACAGGGTATCTTCACGAACTTTGTAAACGTACAGAGAACAACCCGCCGCAAGCTGCCCTTCGGTATTGCGCAGATCGGTAAGTCGTTTAGAAACGAGATCACTCCCGGTAACTTTATCTTCCGTGTGCGCGAGTTTGAGCAGATGGAACTTGAGTTCTTCTGCAAGCCCGGCACCGACCTTGAGTGGTTCAGCTATTGGAGAACCTTCTGCCACAACTTCCTGCTGGCTATCGGTCTCAAGGACGAGAATCTCCGCCTCCGTGACCACGATCCCGAGGAGCTTTGCTTCTATTCAAAGGCTACTACCGACTTCGAGTTCTTGTTCCCCTTCGGCTGGGGTGAGCTTTGGGGCGTTGCAGACAGAACCGACTACGACCTGACCCAGCACCAGAATACGTCGGGCAAGGATCTTACATACTTTGATCCCGAAACAAATACTCACTACGTTCCTTACGTTGTCGAGCCTTCTCTTGGCGTTGAGCGTACCGTTCTTTCGGTGCTTTGCGATGCTTACGACGAGGAGGTCGTTGACGCAGAGAAGAACGACAGCCGTACTGTCCTCCGTCTCCACCCCGCACTTGCGCCCTTCAAGGCTGCTGTGCTTCCTCTTTCCAAAAAGCTTTCCGACAAGGCACTTGAGATTTACGGCGAGCTTTCCAAGTACTTTATGGTAGACTACGACGATGCAGGCTCTATCGGTAAGAGATACCGCCGCGAGGACGAGGTGGGTACACCTCTTTGTATCACGGTTGACTTCCAGACCGTTGGCGACGAGAACACACCTGCCGATAACTGCGTAACCGTTCGTGACAGAGATACCATGGAGCAGGTAAGAATCCCTGTTTCCGAGCTTAAGGCTTATATTGAACAGAAGATCGAGTTTTAACTTATAATATGTAAATCACCGAACGGGCATTGCCGCCCGTTCGGTGATTTTTGTATTTGTTTTATTTCACCTCGCGCGTTAGCCTCCCTCCCGGAGGGAGCCTTATTTACATCACCACGGGCGTTAGCCTCCCTTGTGTAAAGGGAGGTGGCATTTTCTGGAGGAAAATGACGGAGGGATTGTAAAGATAGATTTGCACCGAAACAATCCCCCACCGCCTCCGGCGGAGCCCCCTTTACACAAAGGGGCCTTACTTACATCATCGCGGGGTGGGGTTGTCATTGTTCTCGTAGGGGAGGATATTATCCTCCCGAATTTGGCGTAAAAAAGAATCGGGAGGCTGATAGCCTCCCCTACGGAAAGGCGGCGGTCCGCCTCTATGGGGGGGATTATCATGCATTCTTTGCAGGAAAATTCATTCTTTTGCACAAAAACTCACGAATTTTGCATATTTTTTTATTTTTTTGCATGAATTTGCAAAAAAGTATTGCATTATGGGGAAAGGTATGGTATAATAGCCGCATATTATCAATAAATCTGTTTTTACAGAGCTTTGGAGAATCCCGTCACGAGCGGGTGCCGAAGGTTTAAGGCGACAATTCAAGTGTCGCTGATATCTCAGGCAAAAGGACAAGGTTTTATATTTATTATGAAATTTCCGTCCGAGCTTCAAGCTTCGGACTTTTTTATTGGTGAAAATCAATTAAAGGAGAAAAAGCTATGAATCTTCTGGAAAAAATCACGACGGTCAACAATGCCGTCAATGGTGTCGTGTGGGGTTGGGTAGGACTTATCCTGCTTCTGGGCACGGGCCTTGTTGCAACTGTCAGCACAAAGGTCTTTCAGGTATCCCACATCAAAGAGTGGTGGAAAAACACCATCGGAAGCCTTTTTAAGAAGGACGTAATCGGACATACAAAAGAGAAGGGTGCAATCTCGCCTTTCCAGGCTCTTTGTACGGCTCTTGCCGCAACAGTCGGTACGGGTAACATCGCAGGTGTTGCCGCGGCTATTTGCGTGGGCGGTGCAGGTGCTGTTTTCTGGATGTGGGTTGCCGCATTCCTTGGCATGATGACAAACTATTCCGAGAACGTTCTCGGTCTTTACTTCCGCCGCAAAAACGAAAAGGGCGAATGGTCGGGCGGTGCAATGTACTACCTGCAGGACGGTTTTGGAAGCTATTCCTACAAGGACCGTCACGGCGAAGCATCTCTCAAGAAGCCCGGTAAGATCCTTGCGGTTCTGTTCTGTATCTTTACGATGCTTGCATCCTTTGGTATCGGCTCTATGGGTCAGGTAAACAAGATCGTTGCCAACGTTGCCGCTGCCTTTGACGTAAAGGCAATCTCCTCTGTCGAGGTGTTCGGCGGAATCTCTCTCTACAACATTCTGCTGGGCGGTATCGTCATGATCCTGACGGCTCTCATTACCCTGGGCGGTCTTAAGAGAATCGCATCGGTAGCAGAGAAGATCGTTCCTTTCATGGTCGTTCTTTTTGTTGCGGGAAGTATCGTTATTATCGGTGTGAATTACGCAGGTATTCTCCCTGCATTCAAGGCTATTTTCGTTAATGCATTCCGTCCCGAAGCATTTGTGGGCGGTACTCTCGGCTCGGCCATCATGCTGGCGGCTCAGCAGGGCTTCAAGCGCGGCGTGTTCTCAAACGAGGCAGGTCTCGGTTCTTCTGTTATGGTACATTCCAACTCCAGCATCAAGGAGCCTGTTAAGCAGGGTATGTGGGGTATCTTCGAAGTATTTGCGGACACGATCGTAGTCTGTACCATGACGGCTCTGGTCGTTCTCACCTCCGGTGTGTTCAACATGACAACGGGCGAGATTGCGGAGGGTCTGACAGACGCAACTCTCGTGGGCGGAGCGTTCAATACTGTTTTCCCTTGGGCTAATATCGGCCAGAGATTCGTTGCTATTGCAATGTTCCTCTTTGCTTTCACCACCGTTCTGGGCTGGTCTCACTATGGTGCCAAGGCTTGGGAATACCTCTTTGGCGCAAAGACCACTGTCATCTTCAAGATAATCCACGTAATCACCGTTATCTTCGGTGCAGTTCTTACGTCTTCTCTCGCTTGGGATATTTCCGATACCTTCAACGGTCTCATGATGATCCCCAACTTGATAGGTGTACTCTTTATGATCCCGCTTGTTGTCAAGATCACAAAGAATTATATTGACAGAAAGATAAAGAAACAGGACGTTGCACCTATTCGCTCCTACGATTCCGATATCGAAGCGGAATACGCAAAGTCTGACGAAGAATAAAAAATATCTTAAAAGCTCTGCCCGAAAGGGCAGGGCTTTTTCGGACGAGCAATGCTCGTCCCTACAAGAGAGAGCGATCGCCGCTGCATACCCGTAGGGGAGGATATTATCCTCCCGCCACGAATTGCGGGCGGATGCTGTCCGCCCCTACAAGGCAAGGGGCATTGTTTGCTTTGAAAAACCTCTTGACAACGACAGAAAAATGTGATATATTATACTAAATGTTGTGATGAAGTCGGCTGATTTCGCTGATCTGCGAAAAAGAGAGAAGTGCCACTGGCTGAGAGCACTTTGCGCAGATGAATGATGCCTTTCGCTTTGGAGCAGAGTCGGGGAAGGGAAGAATTTGAAATTTTCCTTGTAGTCGGCTTCGGTATGCCACCGTTAAAGGCTGATGAGTTGTGAGCTTCGGCTCAAATTCGGGTGGTACCGCGGATTTTTCAGTCCGTCCCGTTTTCGGGACGGACTTTTTTTATTAAAAATAAAAAATCACTATATAAAACGAAAGGATTTACGCAAAATGGCTATGCAAGACCAGATTCGTGAGATCCGAGAGGAGATCGAGAGCGGTATCGGCTCTTATTCTACCTCAAAGGAGCTTTACGAGTTCAGAAAGACCTTCCTTGACAACAAAGAGGGTAAGATCTCCCAGATAATGAAGGGAATGAAGGACGTTCCCAAAGAGGACCGTCCCGCAGTAGGTAAGATCATCAACGAAATAAAGGAGTGGGCAACCTCTGCCTTTGATGCGGCAGACAAAAGGCTCCACGCGGCAGAGCTTGCGGCAAAGAATGCCGCAGAGGCGATCGACGTAACTATGCCTGCCGTCACCGAGACTGTCGGCGGTCTCCACCCCGACACCTTGGTTTGCAACGAGCTGATCGAGATATTCTCGGGCATGGGCTTTGAGATATACGAGGGCAGCGAGATCGAGAGCGATTATTACAATTTCACGGCTCTCAACACCCCCGCAGACCACCCCGCAAGAGATATGCAGGACACCTTCTATCTCTCCGAGGGATTTTTGCTCCGTACCCAGACCTCCGCAGGTCAGATCCACGTAATGGAGAACAAAAACCCTCCTATCAAGATACTTTCTCCCGGTAAGGTCTTCCGCTCGGACGACGACGCTACCCATTCTCCCATGTTCTCTCAGATGGAGGGTCTGGTGGTTGACAAGGGGATCTCAGTTTGCGACCTTCAGGGTATGCTTGACACCTTCTCCTCCCGCATTTTCGGCGAGGGCGTAAAGACACGTCTCCGTCCCTCTTATTTCCCCTTCACAGAGCCTTCCGTTGAGGTTGACGTTTCCTGCTTTGCCTGCGGCGGCAAGGGCTGCAAGCTCTGCAAGGGCACGGGATGGATCGAGGTTCTGGGCGCAGGTATCGTAAATCACCGCGTGCTTGAGAACTGCGGCATTGATTCTACCGAGTATTCGGGCTTTGCCTTCGGTATGGGCGTTGAGAGAATCGCCATGCTCAAGTATGGCATCAACAATATCAAGAACCTGTTCGAATCTGACGTTAGATTCGCAAAACAGTTCAAGGACTAAGGAGGTAAAAGGATATGTTAGCACCGCTTAGTTGGCTTCGTGAATACGTAGACATTGACGTTCCCGCCAAGGAGCTTGAGAGACTTTTGTTCTCGGTGGGCTTTGAGGTCGAGGAGCTTAACGAAATAGGAAAAGACATTTCGGGAGTTGTGGTAGGTGAGGTTTTGACCTGCGAGCTTATTCCCGACACACACATTCATATTTGCACCGTTGACTGCGGCGATAAGGGCACGTTCCAGATCTGCTGTGGCGCGGATAACGTGTGCGTTGGTGGCAGATTCCCCGTTGCTCTTGTGGGCGCAACGGTCTACGCCACCGCAAAGGACCACACGACCATTGAAGGGGTCATGACGATCAAAAAGGGCAAGCTCCGCGGAGTTGATTCCGAGGGTATGCTTTGCTCGGGCGTTGAGATCGGTGTCAGCGAGGATATGTACCCGGGCGCAGGTTATAACGGTCTGCTGATTCTTCCCGCAGACGCACCTCTTGGCGCAGATGTAAAGCCCATCGTCGGTCTTGACGACTATATTTTCGATATCGCCATCACCGCGAACCGTCCCGACTGCCAGAGCATTATCGGTATCGCCCGCGAGGTTGCGGCAGTTCTGGGCAAGGAGTTCAAAATGCCTGCCCTCGACTACGAGGAGAACGGCGCAGATCTTGATTTTAACGTAACGGTTGAGGCTCCCGACCTTTGCCCTCGCTATATCGCCCACTACGTTTCCGACGTTGAGATAGGACAGTCTCCCGCATGGATGCGCCGCCGTCTGGCGCTGGTTGGGGTGAACTCTATCTCCAACATGGTCGATATCACAAACTACGTTTTAAAGGAATTCGGTCAGCCCATGCACGCATTTGACATGGCAGACCTTGAAAACTCCGAGATCATCGTCCGCCGTGCGGCGCAGGGCGAGAAGATCACTACTCTTGACGAGAAGGAATTTGAGCTTAACCCCGCAAACCTGGTCATCTGCGACGGTCACAGACCCGTTGCTCTGGCGGGCATCATGGGCGGTCTCAACTCCGAGATCAAGGATACCACGAAGGCGGTTATGTTCGAGTCCGCGAAATTCGCCCGTGATAACGTCCGCAGAACTTCACGTGCACTGGGTCAAAGCTCGGACTCCAGCTCCCGCTTTGAAAAGGGACTTGACGAGTATACCACTCAGCTTGGTATGAAGCGCGCTTTGCACCTGGTTTGCGAGCTTGGTTGCGGCAAGGTCTCAAAGCTCCACATCGAGCGTTCCTCGGGCAATTCCACCGAGGCAACGCCTCTTACGGTCAGCATCGCAAAAATGGAGGAGATCCTCGGAATTTCCGTTCCCGAAAAGGATATTATCCGTACTCTCGCCGCTCTCAACTTCGAGCCTAAGATAAACGGCGACGAGCTTTCCGTGATGGTTCCTCCTTACCGTGACGATATTGACAATAACGTTCAGGATATTGCCGAGGAGGTTATCCGTTCTTACGGCTACGAGCATATCGTGCCCTCTTTCCTGCGTACCGCAAAGGTTACCTGCGGTGGTCTCAATCACGACCAGAAGGTAATGCTCAAGCTCAAGCGCGCGCTTGCGGCTCAGGGCTACTATGAGTCCATGTTCTACTCGTTCTTCTCTCCCCGTGACCTTGATATGCTGAGGTACGCCGAGGACGCGCCCGAGAGAAACGCTATCCGCATCATGAACCCTATCAGCGAGGATCTTTCGCTCATGAGAACGACTCTCGCACCTTCTATGGTGAATGCGGCAGTCCGCAATCTCCGCCGTGGAAATATGGCAGGCAGGTTCTTTGAGATCGCCCGCAAGTTTATCCCCAAGTCTCTGCCTCTCACCGACTATCCCGAGGAGCATATGATGCTTTCTGTGGGCGTTTTCGGTGACAACGAGACCTTCTTCACCGCAAAGGGTGCGTACGAGACGATCGCTGACACGTTCAATCTTAAATTCACCTACGTTCGCGACGACACAAAGCCCTTCCTGCACCCCGGAATGAGTGCAAAGGTGCTTCTCGGTGACGTTGAGGTGGGCTATCTCGGCAGACTTTCCTACGAGGTCTGCGAGGAGCTTGCCATTGAAAAGCCCGTGTTTGTGGGCGAGCTTGACTATCAGCTTCTCTCCGAGCATTTCGATACGGCTATCCGTTTCACTCCTATCTCCAAGTTCGCCGCAGAGACACGTGACCTTGCCCTTGTTTGCGGTGAGGAGACCACCTGTGGCGCACTTGAGGAGGCTATTGCGTCTTCCTGCAAGTATATTACCTCGGTAACTCTCTTTGACGTTTACCGCGGTGCGCAGATCGGCGAGGGTAAGAAGAGCATGGCGTTCAAGCTCGTATTCACTCCCGACGACCATGAGTTCACGGGCGAGGAGATCGACGGCTACGTCAAGAGAATCCTCAAAAAACTCCAGCACACAATGGGTGTGGAACTCAGATGATTTTAAACGGCGTCCCCGAGAAGGGACGCCGTTTTTCTGTGCCTCGATGTTTTCTGCCGAATATTTAATAAAATGGTTGACTTTTCCTGAAAACCGTGGTATAATATTCCATGATTGTTGAAATATCAACAAAATGCGCGGAGGTACTCATGAAAGAGAGATTTGAAAAATTTACGGTCTTGATAACGAAGATAAGCCGTAATATAAGGAAAATCAAGAACAGGGAAATGGCAGACTACGATCTGAAAAGCCCGCACGTTTCCTGCTTGTATTACCTTTATACCTCCGAATCTCTCACCGCGACCGACCTCTGCGAAAGATGCGAGGAGGACAAGGCCACCATATCACGCTCCATCGACCATCTTGAAAAAAACGGATATATCGTCTGCCAGTCGAGGAAGGCAAAGAGATATAAGGCCCCCCTGGTGCTTACCGAAAAGGGTGAGGCGGCAGGAAAGCAGATTTCCGACAAGGTAAAAGGAGTGCTCGCTGAAATTGACGACGAGCTGACCGAGAACGAGCGCGAGAATTTCTACAAATGCCTTTCGATAATCTCTGATCGCCTTGACGGCCTGGCAACCTGAAATATTAAGGAGAAAGCAAATGAACGATTACGTTATTTTTACCGATTCGGGCTGTGATCTGCCCAAATCTCTTCTCGAGGAATGGAAAATACCCTGTAAAAGCCTGCATCTGCACTATGACGGCGATGAAACGGCCTCACTTGACGACGTTGACATCGGAGACTTTTATCAGAAGATGAGAGAGGGCGCCACCCCTAAGACCTCTGCCGTTAACGTGGCGGAGTTTGAGAAGGCCTTTGAGGAAGTACTGTTGCAGGGCAGGGACGTTCTTTATATTGGATTTTCCTCGGCACTGAGTACCACGTATAATTCTGCAAGACTTGCTTCCGTAGGACTTGCGGAAAAATATCCCGACCGTACTATCAGAGTTGTAGATACCCTTTCCGCGTCTGCGGGCTACGGTCTTATCGTAAAGCTTGTAAACGACAAAAAGAATGCGGGTGCCACCGTCGACGAGGCAGCGGATTATGCTGAGGATATCAAGCTGAAGATATCTATCTGGTTTACCGTTGACGATCTGGTATACCTGAAGCGCGGCGGCAGAATCAGCGCAGCGGCGGCTTTCTTTGGAAATATGCTCGGTATCAAGCCCGTGCTCCGCATGGACGACGAGGGTCATCTGGTGCCCTATTCCAAGGTCAGAGGCAGAAAGATGTCTCTGAACGCCATGGCAGACAAGTACGGCGAGCTTGCCACCGATCTCGGCGGCATCGCCTTTATCTCCCACGGTGACTGTATGGCAGATGCGCAGTACTTAGCGGACCTTCTCAAAACGAAATACGGCGCTAAGGTCGAGCTTATCACGGATGTTGGACCCATCATCGGTTCCCATTCCGGCCCCGGCACCGTTGCTCTGTTTTTCCCGGGCAAGAGCCGACTTAATTGACGCAGATAAAAATTCATACGGAGATAAAAGTTTATGGCAAATAAGGAAAAGAAGGCTCCCAAGGGAAATTTTAATATAAAGGACCTGGGCGGTATCCTTTTTTCGAAGATGGCGAAGGGCGGCGCAAGCAGACTTCGCTCCAATTCCGACGAGGTAAATAAGCTTAACGTCTTCCCGGTGCCTGACGGCGATACGGGCGACAATATGCGAATGACCATCGAGAGCGGCATCGCGGCTATCGAGAATATCGATTCCGACGACCTGGCAGAGGTGATGAAGACCCTTTCCCACGGTATGCTGCTGGGCGCAAGAGGCAACTCGGGCGTTATTTTGTCCCAATTTTTTGCGGGAATGTCAAAGGGACTTTCAAAATCCAAGACTGCCGATCCCGCGACCTTTGCCCATGCCCTTGAAATGGGCGTTGAGCAGGCTTATTCCTCGGTTATGAACCCTGCGGAGGGAACTATCCTCACGGTTGCCCGCGAGGCGGTGGAATATGCGGTGGCTAACCTGACTCCCAAGAGCACGATCCGTTCTCTGTTTGCGGATCTGGTAAAGGAGATGCACGCTTCTCTCGACCGCACTCCCGAGATCCTGGCGGTTCTCAAGGAAGCAGGCGTCGTAGACAGCGGCGGAGCGGGACTTCTCTATATCATGGAGGGCTTCAACCGCGTTCTCAACGGCGAGGAGGCTACCGACGAGCCTGAAAGTGCGGCGACACCTGCACCCAAGACGGCGGCACCCGTAAGCTTTGCTTTCAACGAGAACAGTGAGATGACCTACGGATATTGCACCGAGCTTCTTCTCCAGCTCCAGCGGTCAAAGACCGACGTTGAGAGCTTTGATATTGATGCACTTCGTACCTTTCTGGCGAGTGTGGGCGACTCTGTGGTTGCTTTCAAGACCGAAAGCATCGTAAAATTGCACGTTCACACCTTTACACCCGAAAAGGTCCTTGAGTACGGCAGAAAATTCGGCGAATTTCTGACTGTAAAGATCGAAAATATGTCGGTTCAGCACACCGAGCTTGAGTCTGGCAAACCCGATAAATCCGAAGCGAAGGAATCGGCTTCCGCCAAGAGATACGGTATCGTTGCGGTGAGTAACGGTCCCGGTGTCACCGAGCTGTTCACACAGCTTGGCACCGACGTGGTAGTCCCCGGCGGACAGACCCAAAACCCCTCGACCCGTGATTTTATTGAGGCGTTTGAGCAGATCAGTGCCGAGCATATCTTCGTTTTTCCCAACAATTCCAACATTTTTATGGCGGCGCAGCAGGCGGGCGAGCTTCACAAGGATGCTCAGGTCCATGTTATTCCCAGCAAGAATATTGGAACGGGCTACGTTGCCATTTCTGCGGCAAATCTTGATAATCCCGACGTTGACGCGGTCATTTCCGAAATGGAGGAGGCTATGAAGCGCGTAAGTGCGGGCTACGTTTCTCCCTCGATCCGCGATGCCGAGATCAGCGGTGTCCAGATAAAGAGCGGAGATACTATGGGAATTATCGACAAGGAGATCGTTGTTTCCGAGCAGGACAGAATGGCGGCGGTAAAAGCCCTGGCATCAAAGCTTCTGGAGCTTCCCGATAAGTTCATGCTGACCGTATTTGCGGGTGCTGATTCCGCTCCTGCGGAGCAAGAGGAGCTGACGGCATACTTGTCCGAAAAGTATTCCGATGCAGAGATATATTTTATCGACGGCGGACAGGAGATCTATCCTTATATTTTCGTAGCAGAATAAAAAACGACCCCGACAGCGCGTCTGTCGGGGTTTTTGATTGGTTCCAAGGAGGCTTTCGGCGGGAGTAAGCCCCCGACCTACGCGCTTTTTACGAGAAAACGCACCGCAGATTATCTGCGGTGCGTTTGTTTATGCTTTTTTCGATAATAAAGCGTTTATTTACATTCCAAGTGTCGCCGCGCCGACGATGCCCGCATCGTTGCCAAGCTGTGCGATTCTGATCTCTGTGGCGGGAACTACGCCCTGACCGTAGACCTCGGCACGAATCAAGGGAAGGAGCATATCGATAAGAGCCTGACCCTCGCCCGAAACACCGCCGCCAAGGGAAACCACCTGAGGCTGGAAGATGTTGATGATGTTGATAAGACCGCAAGCTAAGTACTTGATGTAACAGTCAACCACTTCAGCACCCGCCTTGTCTCCTGCGCGCATTGCCTTGAACGCCGTAACGCCGCTGACCTTGCCCTTTTCGGCTGCAATGTCGTTCATAAGAGTAGGAACGCCTGCTGCATTGCACTCCTCGATCTTTTTCTTTGTCATGTTAATAAGACCCGTTGCGGAGCTGTATGCCTCCCAGCAGCCCTTTCTGCCGCAAGAGCAGGGAAGTCCGTCATGCTCGATTACGATGTGACCAAGCTCGGCACCCGCAAAGTTGAAGCCGGAATATACCTTGCCGTTGATGATGATACCGCCGCCGACGCCTGTTCCCAGGGTGATCATGATGGAGCTTGTTGTGCCCTTTGCCGCGCCTGCGAGGGCTTCACCCCAAGCGGCCGCATTTGCATCGTTCTCAACGTGAACGGAAGCAACGCCCGTAGCTTCCGAAACCAGTTTACAGATAGGGAACTTGTGGAAGGGAAGGTTGTTTGCGTATTCAACCACGCCGTCTACGTTGTTTGCGATTCCGGGAGAAGCGATACCGATTGACTCGATCTCACTCATGGAAATGTTGTTTTCCGCCGCGATATTTTTACAAAGCTCGGCGATATCACAAGCGACGCGTTCTGCGCCCTCGTTTACAACAGTGGGAGTGGACGCCTTGGCAATGATCTTGAAATTGCTGTCAACGATACCTGCGGCGATGTTCGTTCCGCCCAGGTCGATACCTATACGATACATAGTGCGTAAACCTCGTTTCTTATATTTGTGATGATTACATTATAATATAACACGGGCGCAATGTCAACGATAAAAAATAAAAAAGCCATGTTTTTTCGGAATTTTTGTCAAAATGGATATAAAGGGTCGAAAAACAAGAAAAATTACATAATATGTCAAAAAAACCAAGAATTGTAAAAATACAGGATCTTTTACAGAAAAAAACAAAGCTTGTCGATGAAAAATATGTGTAGAAAATTTGAATAGAAATTTGTGTAAATTTCACAAATATATGGTGACGGACGAATTTTTGACTCGATTTTGCTTTTTTGTGGCGGGTGAATGGCAATTACTGTTTAACAAAACGCCTTTTATGATGAAGTGGAAGAGCTTGGAGAAAGTGCACAAAAAAAGGCGGATTGTATGTGCAAAAGCACGATATTAGTGAATTATATTTACCTGTAAACATTTATTTAAAAAATGATGTTTACACTTGACAAAAAATGCGGGAAAACATGCAAGAAAACATCCCCGAAAAGCCTTATTCTGTAAGGGATTTCGCCTATTATTATATAAATATATTCCTTGACAAAAAAGGGTTTCTGTGGTATCATTGTGGTGTAAATATTTGGGTGATTCAGCGGACGCGTCGTTTGCATCGGCCGTGCCGACAGGATCCCCCTTTTATCTTGCAGGGACAAAACCGTGCAGTGCGCTTTCGCTGCCGGACGCAATCGGGTCTCCGGTGCGAATGGACACGGATAATTTGTTTCTGAAACATTTTCAGGAGGAAAAGCACATGAAAAGAACAAGATCTCTGAGAACTCTTGCCCTGTTCCTGGCGCTTGTAATGCTTATGGGTACGCTTTGTACCGGCGTTGCATTTGCCGCAGATGACGGCTCGGTCTCAGACACCACCATCAGTGACGTCAAAGAGCTGCTGAATGCCATCTCGTACGGCGAGTACGTCAAGCGCTACAAGGACGTTGCCAGAGCAACCGAAAGTATTCTCATTGACGGTCTCGATTACGATCCCGAGAATACTACGGCTGAGGTTGAAGAGCGCGAATATGAGGGCGTGACATCCGTTTACGTCCCCAACATAGGAACTATTGCCTGGAAGGTCACCGTTCCCGAGACGGCCAAGTACAGTATCAAACTGAACTGCTACTCCGTTGAGGCGAAGTCGGTATCCATTCAGAGAATATTCCGTATAAACGGTAAGGTTCCCTTCGCTGAGGCGAGATACCTCTCCATTACTAAGGTGTGGAACAATGCTTATGAGGATCTCAACGATGCAGGCAGACCTTTCAAGACCGATATCGATAACAACGAGCTTCGTCCCTCTATGATCCAGGCTCCCGAATGGAGAGAATACGAGCTCCGTGATATGGACGGCTTCTATCCCGAGAGCTTTGAGATCGTTCTCGAAGCGGGAGAAAATCTGATCTCCCTTGAATCGGTCAGTGAGCCTCTCGCTATCGCGTCCATCGAGCTGTTCCCCCACGTGGATCTTGTTTCTTACGATTCCGTAAAGGAAGGCTACGATAAGAACGGTTATACCGCGGCAGAGAAGGGCCATTCCATTAAGATCGAGGCCGAGATTCCCGAGGCGTCCTCTTCTCAGACGGTCTATCCTCTTGAGGACGTATCTTCCTCACTCAACTCTCCCTCCGACTCCTCCAGAACTCTTCTGAACGTTATCGGCGGAGATAAGTGGCAGACCTCCGGTCAGTGGGTGCGCTACAAGTTCACTCCCGAGGTCTCCGGTCTTTACAATATCGTTGCCAGATATAAGCAGAACGTAAACGACGGTCTGTTCAGCTCCCGCCAGATCTACATCTATGGCGGTCAGTACAACGGTATTCCCTTTGCGGAGGCTACGAGAGCACGTTTCAATTACTCCGACGACTGGGTAGTTGAGCCTATAGGCGACGGTGAGCAGAGCTTCGAGTTCTACTTTGAGGCGGGCGTAGAGTACACAGTCATGTTCGAGGTGTCTCTCGGCTCCATGGGTGACATGGTTCGCCGCGTTCAGGAGGCTCTCAACACCATCAACGCAGCATACCTTAATATCATTAAGCTCACGGGTACGAGCCCCGATAACTACCGTGACTACGGATTCACACGAGTTCTTCCCGATGCGATAACAGATATGAAGCTTATGTCAAACGAGCTTTACGCTATCGCTGAGTACCTCCAGGAGGAGGCAGGGATCAAGGGCTCCAATATCGCGACTCTTGACCGTGTAGCTTGGCTGCTTGACGAGATGTCAAGCGACGAGGACGTTATCGCAAAGAACCTGAGCGAGCTTAAGAGCTATATCGGTAACCTTGCTACCTGGATCTCCACCGCTAAGTGCCAGCCTCTGATGGTTGACTACTTCATGATTCAGTCCTCGGAGGATAAGCTCCCCCGCGCTAACGCAGGATTCTTCTCCGAGTTCGGCTACGAGATGCGTAAGTTCTTCATGTCCTTCGTTCGTAACTACGACCGTATGGGCTCTCAGCACGAGATCACTGAGGATGACGAGGCTATTGAGGTCTGGCTGGCTTACGGACGTGACCAGTCTCAGGTTATCAGAAACCTGGTCAACAACAACTTCACTCCCGAGACCGGCATCATGGTAGATCTGAAGCTGGTTGCGGCGGGAACGCTTCTTCCTTCTATCCTTGCAGGTAAGGGCCCCGACGTATATATCGGTCTGGGACAGGCCGAGGTAATCAACTACGCTATTCGAAGCGCTCTGCTTCCCATCGAGGGATTTGAGGGCTACGAGGAGACCATTCAGGCATACAACGATGCGGCAATGGCACCTCTCGGAATCGCGGGTGCTGACGAAGTTTACCATTGCTACGGTCTGCCCGAAACTCAGACTTTCCCCATGATGTTCTACCGTAAGGACATCCTGGTCGACCTTGGTATCGATATTCCCAAGACCTGGGACGATATCCTTGAGGCCGTTCCCGTTCTCCAGGCTAATAAGATGGAGATCGGTCTTACCCCCAGCTATAATATGTTCCTCTACCAGATGGGTGGTACCCAGTATGCCGATAACGGTATGAGAATCAACCTTGATTCCAACACCGCACTTGAGGCATTTGAGATGATGTGTAATATGTTCACCATGTACTCCTTCCCCTATTCCTACGACTTCTCCAACCGTTTCAGAACGGGTGAGATGCCTATCGGTATCGCGGAGTACAGCGGAACCTATAACCAGCTGATAGTATTTGCGACCGAGATCAAGGGTCTGTGGGGCTTCTCACCTCTGCCCGGCATGATGGATGAAAACGGCGAGATCAACAACGTCTCCATTTCCACCGTAACCGCTATCGTTATGATCTCCGGCTGCGAACAGCCCAAAAAGGCTTGGGAATTTATGAGATGGCAGGCAGGTGAGCAGTGCCAGATCGACTACTCCAACGAAATGGTTGCGCTCCTGGGTGACTCCGCAAAGCATCCCACCGCAAACAGAGATGCGCTTTCCAGCTTGCCTTGGACTACCGACGAGCTTGCAAACCTTGAACTCCAGTTTAACAACCTGGCCTCCATTCCTAACTATCCCGGCTATTATTACATCGACCGTTATACCAACTTTGCATTCCTTGATGCGTATAACAATAAAGCAAACCCCGTAACCGAGCTTTTGAGTTACATTAATACTATAAATAAAGAAATCACACGTAAGCGTGAGGAGTTCGGACTTGAAACTCTTGAGATCGGTCAGACCTTGGCTGAAAAGAGACTCGACCAGGCAAAGGACGCTCTCTCTGCAATAAAGGGCTACGAGGCTCAGGTACAGCAGGCGATGGACGCTATCGAGTCGGGTGACAATATCGAGGCTATCAGCGCAGCTGCACTTGCTCTTGAAGCGGCGGACGCAAAGACCTTCGGTACAATAGCAGAATACTTAAAGGACGCTGCTACCGCACTTGCCACCTACGAATAATTTCACGGAATGATTTTTGTTGATATAACTAAAAGGAGAGAGCAACATGTCAAAAACAGCAACTAAAAAAGCTGTGTCGAGAAGCGAAATGACAAAGCTTCAGTGGACGTGGAAGGAAATGAAGCGCAACTGGGTAGCCTACGTTATGGTAGCCCCCTTCATGATCCTGTTTACCATGTTTACTGTCCTCCCCGTTCTTTTGTCTATCGTAATCAGCTTTACAGACTTTAACCTGCTGGAAATGCCTAACTTCGTTTTCATGCAGAACTACATCACACTTTTCTTTGACGACGACATCTTCCTGCTGGCAGCTCAGAACACCTTCGTGTTCGCGGCTATCGTAGGACCTGCGTCTTACCTTATGTCTCTTATGGTAGCATGGTTCATCAACGAGTTGGACCCCAGAATCCGTGCTATCGTAACACTTATCTTCTATGCCCCCTCTATCTCCGGTCAGGTTTACCTTATTTGGGGTACACTCTTCTCCGGTGACGCATACGGTTGGGTAAACGGTGCACTTCTTAACTTGGGAATTATCAATACCGAGATCCAGTTCTTTAAAGACGCGGATTATGTAATGCCCCTGTGTATCGTGGTCGCGCTCTGGACCTCCCTTGGTACCTCCTTCCTGTCCTTTATCGCGGGTCTCCAGGGTATCGACCGTTCCCTCTACGAGGCGGCGGCGGTTGATGGTATCAAGAACCGTTGGCAGGAGCTTTGGTACGTGACCCTTCCTACCATGAAGCCTCAGCTGATGTTCGGTGCTATCATGTCCATCACCAGCTCCTTTGGCTTCGGTGCCGTCGTTACGGCTCTGTGCGGATTCCCCTCGGTCGACTACGCGGCGCACACCATCATGCACCATCTGGACGACTACGGCGGCCAGCGATTTGAGACGGGTTATTCCTCGGCTATCGCCGTTGTGCTGTTTGCTATCATGATCGGCGCAAACGTACTTGTAAAAAATCTTATTTCAAAGGTGGGACAATAAAATGGCAAAGAAGCTTAGAACCAGAAAACATAAAGTTGTCCTTAACCGAAGCGCCGGCGGTGACGCAGGTATTACGTTCCTTCTCACCTTCCTGGGAGCGATCATGTTCCTCCCCATGGTGTACGTTGTAATGCAGTCTCTCAAACCTCTTGACGAGCTGTTTATCTTCCCCCCGAGATTCTACGTAATGAACCCCACCTTCCGTAACTTTAAGGACCTGTTCTCATTGATGAACACATCTTGGGTTCCTTTCTCAAGATACATATTTAACACAGTATTCGTATCCGTTGCAGGTACTGCAGGAAACCTTTTGTTCTCCTCTCTTGCAGCTTACGCTATGGCGAAGATCAAATTCCCCGGCGCTAAGTTTATGTTCGAGACTGTAAGAACGTCCCTTATGTTCCATGCAACAGTAACAGCGATCTGTAGCTTTATCGTAATGAGTGCTCTCGGCTGGGTAGATACCTACTGGGCGCTTATAGTCCCCGCTTGCTGTACTTCTCTGGGTCTGTACCTTATGAAGCAGTTTATGGAGACAAACGTAACAGATGCTGTTCTTGAAAGTGCAAGACTTGACGGCTCCACCGAGTTCAAGACCTTCTGGACCATCGCGATGCCTATGGTTAAGCCCGCTTGGCTTACCCTTATCGTGTACTGCTTCCAGGGACTGTGGAACGCAGGTTCCTCTATTTATATTCAGTCCGAGCAGCTCAAGTCCTTCAACTATGCTATTCAGCAGATCGTTGCCGGCGGTATCCGTCGAAGCGGTGCAAGTGCTGCATCCACGGTTATCATGATGCTCGTTCCTATCATGGTATTCGTTCTTACACAGTCTAATATCATTGAAACCATGGGCTCCAGTGGTATGAAGGATTAAGGAGGTAAAGCAAATGAAAATTGTAACAAGAATACTTTGCATTATGCTTGCGCTCCTTACCATTTTCGCTGTGTGCGCAAGCGCGGCAGTTCCTTATCAGACCTACACTTATTCGATCAGCGGATTTGCACTTTATTCCCCCGACGCTTACGTGCCGATCCAGACTATCGACTACAAGTACATGGGCCTTGACCACCCTCTCACGTCGATTAAGGACATCCTGACAGACAAGGAAGATAACCTTTACCTTGTTGACTCGGTGGCAAACGAGGTAGTGGTACTTGATAAGTTCTATAAGGTAAAGTTCATCATCAAGGACTTCGTGAACAACCACGGCGTTCCGGATAACTTTACCGCTCCTCAGGGAATTTTCGTAACGGACGACAGAATCTTCGTCTGCGATACCGATGCGAACAGAATCGTTACCTTTGATAAGGCAACGGGTAAGTTCGACTCGATCATTCCTCAGCCCGAATCCAGCCTCTTTACAGAGGGCTCTACATACAAGCCGGTTGCAGTTGCAGTCGACCAGTATGACCGTCTCTACGTTGTATCCTCCACGACTTACCAGGGTATTATCGTTATGACGGATAAGGGTGTGTTCACATCCTTTATCGGAGCTCAGAAGGTAGTTGCGAACATGTGGCAGATCGTTTGGAGACGTTTCCAGACCGACGATCAGAGAGCGCAGACCGCCTCCTTCATCTCCACCGAGTTTAACAACATCGCAATTAACGATGACGGTTTTATCTACGTAACCACCGCTTCTCTTTCCGAGCAAAAGCAGCAGGCTGCTATCAATGCAAAGTCCACCTCCGGTGATAACGCTCCCGTTAAGATGCTGAATGCGTCCGGTAAGGAGATCATGAGACGTAACGGCTTCTGGCCGCCCTCCGGTGAGGTCGATATTTCCCATCTCTCGACCGATACCATTACGGGTCCTTCAAAGGTAACCGACGTTGCAGTCGGTCCTGAGCAGACCTGGACTATCGTAGATAACAAGCGTTCCAAGACCTTTACTTATGACTTTGACGGAAACCTGCTCTTCGCCTTCGGTAACGAGGGTACGATGCTGGGTAACGTGTCGAACATCCAGTCTATCTGCTACCAGGGCGACGTTCTGATGATACTCAGCTCTCTTACAAACACTATCACAACCTTTAAGAGAACAGAGTACGGCGATGCGCTGATCCAGGCTTTGAAATACCAGAATGAACGTCAGTATGACGAGGCTATTGATGCTTGGATCGAGATCCTCAAGAGAAACAGTAACTTCGATACCGCTTATGTCGGAATCGGTCAGTCTCTGTTCCGCCAAGGTGAGTATGAGGAGGCTATAGAGTACTATAAATCCGCATACGACACAAAAAATTACTCAAACGCTTATAAAGAAATGCGTAAGGAGTGGATCTCCAAGTACCTGTTCGTTATGATCGGTATTCTGATTGTTCTGATCATTCTTTGGTCCAAGTTCATGAAGTATGTAAGCCGAGTGAACTACGAAACGAGTATCTCCACAGAGAAGAGGACCCTCAAGCAGGAGCTTCTCTACGCATTCCACGTAATCCTTCACCCCTTCGACGGCTTCTGGGATCTGAAGCACGAGAAGCGAGGATCGGTAAGAGCCGGTATCATTATCATAATCATAACGATCCTCTCATTCTATTACCAGGCAATCGGTCAGGGTTATGTATTTAACCCCGAGGGTGAATATTCCTCTATTTTCGTTCAGATCGCCGCGGTTCTTACCCCCTTCTTCCTCTGGGCGGCAGGAAACTGGTGTCTGACAACTCTGTTTGACGGTGAGGGTAGCTTCAAGGATATCTTTATCTCCTTGTCATACTGCCTGACTCCCATACCCCTGCTTATCATTCCCGCAACTATTGCGTCCAACGTAGTAACCAGCTCCGAGATGGCGATCATCAATCTGCTGATCTCCCTTGCCTATATATGGCTCGGACTTCTGATCTTTGTTGCGATGATGGTAATTCACGATTATTCTATCGGTAAGAACATTTTGACCTGCCTGGGAACTATCGTAGGTATGGCGTTCATCATGTTCCTTGCAATCCTGTTCACAACTCTGCTTGCAAAGGTCATAAGCTTCTTTACGAACATTGTGGACGAGATCATGTTCCGAATTTAACACAGAAGGAGAAGGATAATATGAAAATGAAAAGAATAATATCGTTTGTCTTGGCTGTGTTAATGGCGATGGGAACATTCTCGATCTTCGCTTTTGCCGCAGAAGACGACACAGCAACTGCAGCTGCTATCGAATCCTATCCCACCCTCGTGTTCAACTCCTCCGAGGAAAAGCTTGCCTCCATGACTCTTTATTCTAAGGTAGGCAACTACGAGATCTGGTGTGATCCCGTTTCCGGTGAGGTTGGATTTAAGAACACCGAGAACGGCCAGATACTTCTTACAAACCCCTATGGCGTAGGCAGCGCGAAGGCGGCTGCCAGCATTAAGGCTCAGCTCCTCTCTCAGCTTATCGTAACTTACACCGATAACGGTACACGTAAGACCATCGACAGCTATACAGAGGCGGCAATGCGCGGACAGATCAAGGTTGAGAGAATCAAGAACGGTATCCGCGTTGAGTACTCTATCGGTAACGAGCAGACAAGACCTCTTGCTCCCGATATCATTTCAAAGACTCGCTTTGAGTCTGAGATTCTTTCCAAGATCACAGACCCAAAGGATAAGCAGAAGCTTTCTGCTTTCTATGCTCTCAGAGATGCCTCTGCTTGGGATAAGCAGTCTCCTGCCGTAAGAGAGGCAATGCAGAAGTCCCTCTACGCACAGGTTCCGATCACAAAGAAATTCCCTGTATACACCATCGACCCCAATGCGACCGAGGTGGATAAGAGAAAGATCGAAAGCTATATCAGAGCATATTGCCCCGATTATACCTTCGAGCAGATGGACCTTGACTACGAGCAGTGCGAATATGAGTCGGATCCTAAGCCCCCTGTAAACTTCAGAATGGCTCTTGAGTACACTATCGATGAAGGCGATCTTGTTGTAACGCTTCCCTCCAACGGTATCCTCTATAACGAGGAAGTGTACACCCTTGAGAACATTCAGATCCTGCCTTACATGGGCGCAGGTATCAACCCCAACACTGGCTTTACCTTCATTCCCGACGGCTCGGGTGCACTCTTTAAGTTTGAGGCGCGCGCAGGTCTTAACGCGACTACCGTTAATACTAAGATGTACGGTACTGACTACGCGTACCAGACTATTACGGGTAACTACGAGCAGACAGCTGTTGCTCCCGTTTTCGGTATCGTTGAGAACGAGGCGAAGTATCAGACTGTGGTCACTCCTGCAGTTCCTGCTGAGGGTGATACACCCGAGATCCCCGAAAAGACTTCCGTTGAATATCAGGGAATCGTTGACCGCGGCTTCCTTGCTATCATGGAAGAGGGCGAGGCTATGGCTTCCTTTGCTACCTACCACGGCGGTGCAACTCACCCCTATAACACGACTATCGTAACCGTAACTCCCCGTCCTAAAGACTCTTATAACCTTGCAACGGCTATCTCCGTAGGTTCAAACTCTACCTGGACCGTTGTAAGCGAGAGACGTTACGCGGGAAGCTACACTATCAGATACGTTCTTCTGTCCGACACCGAGACAGACGCTACCTCTAAGTACGATACTACCTGGACCGGTATGGCAAAGGCTTACCGTGACTACCTTAAGGAAAACGGCATTATTACTAAGCTTACCGACACAAAGGAGGATCTGCCCCTTTATATCGAGACATTCGGTGCTACGGAATCTATTAAGAAGATCCTTTCCGTACCTGTAAACGTGATGACGGCACTGACCACCTTTGAGGACGTTCAGAAGATCTATTCCGAGCTTTCTGCTGACGGAATTTCCAACATTAACTTTAAGCTTACGGGATACGCAAACGGCGGTATGTACGCAAATGTTCCCTATAAGCTGAAGTGGGAAAAGGCAGTAGGCGGCAAGAAGGGCTTTAACGCACTTCTCGATGACGCAAAGGAAAAGGGCTACGGTGTATATCCCGACTTCGATTTCGCGTATATGCACGAGAAGAACTCCAACCCCGGAGTTTCCATGAGAAAGCATATCGTAAAATCTATCGATAACCGCTATACCAGCCTTCGTGTTTACTCTGCCGCAAGACAGAGCTACACCACCTTCTATCAAATGGCGATGTCCCCCGCTTATTACTACAGATTCGTAAATAAGCTGGAAAGCAAATACGAGGATTACGATCCTATCGGAATTTCCGTTGCAACTCTCGGTTATTCGCTGAACTCCGACTTCGATAAGAAGGAACCCTACAACCGCGAGGACTCCAAGGACTTTACCGTTGATGCATTCAAGTCTCTGGAGGAGGCATACGGAAACGTAATGACAAGCGGCGGTAATGCTTATACATGGAAGTATGCAGACCATATCCTTGATATGCCTCTCGATTCCAGTAACTACAATACCGCAAGCTATTCCGTTCCTTTCGTTGGATACGTTCTCCACGGATATAAGGAATTTACCGGCTCACCTATCAACATGGCAGGTGATATCAGATACGAGGTGCTCAAGTGCATCGAAAACGGAGCTTCCATTTATTTCATCCTCTCCTGCGATAACACGGAGATCCTGAAGGAAGACGAGATGCTCAGTAAGTACTATTCTATCAGATATGACATCTGGTATGAGGATATAGTTGAGCTTTACCGCGAGCTGAACGTCATTCTCGGCAACCTTCAGGATAAAGAGCTGGTAGGTCACGAGTTCCTTATCGGTGAGCGTGTGCTTGAGGAAGGCGAGGTTATAAGTGAGGCTGATAAGGGCAAGCTTGTGACCGCGGACGACGGCAGAATCGTAAAGGTAACTTACGAGGACGGCACGACGTTCATTCTCAACTATAACTATTTCGATGTAACCGTTGAGGGCGTTACGGTAGAGTCCTACGGCTACGTTAAGGTATCTTAAGAAAGGGAGGTGCTAAAAAATGACAAATACGGCAAACGTAAAAGTAGCGGCGCCAAAAAAGAAAAAGCGTCGTGCGGCATCTCTTGACCGTCGTAAGGCGCGTGCGGGTTGGGTATTCGTTCTTCCGTTCGTTCTCGGCTTTGCGATCATCTATCTGCCGATCATCTTTAACTCCATCCGACTCAGCTTTTTCGAGCTTGAGTCGATGCCCGGAGGCGCGTTGGCGGAGACCTTCGTTGGATTTGCAAACTACAATGAGGCACTCTTTGTCAATCCCGACTTCGTATCCACTCTTATCGCCGGTCTCGGTAAACTTGCCTTTGATATTCCGGCTATCGTAATCTTCTCCCTGTTCATGGCGGTGCTCCTTAACCAAAAAATGGTGGGCCGTGCCGCATTCCGCGCGATCTTCTTTATCCCCGTTATTCTCTCCACCGGTATCATGGCATCTATCGACCAGGGTAACATTCTTGCCTCCTACGGTGAAGAGGGTGTTTCGGGCGGTCAGAGCCATAGTGCATCGTCACAGATCGTATCGATGCTTGACGTTGAGGCTCTGTTTGACCAGATGAAGATTGGTCGCGAGATCGTAGGCTACGTTATCGGAATCGTTAACAGTATCTACGATATCGTAAACCGCTCGGGCGTGCAGATGCTGATATTCCTTGCAGGTCTGCAGTCCATCTCCCCCGCGATCTACGAATCCTGCCAGATCGAAGGCGCATCCGCTTGGGAGACCTTCTGGAAGATCACTCTTCCCATGATCTCCCCCATGATCCTGGTAAATGCTATATATACGGTAATCGACTCGTTCACAGCGGGCTCCAATACTGTAATGAGATTTATCGAGCAGGAGTATTCCACAAAGCAGGGTGTTATAAGTACCGCTATGGCATGGATGTACTTCATGCTGGTCATCATCATAGTAGCCGTCGTGGCACTGATCCTGGGCCGCTTCGTCTTCTATCAAAGACGTGATTAAGGAGGGGAAAAATGGATAATTCTATCAAAGTAACAAAAGAAACAAAGAATAAGATCAGAGTTGAATTTGAAAGAACCCCTCTCAAGGAAAGACTTAAGGCAAAGTTCGGAACGTCCTATTTCTACATGAACATACTCTGGTATGCTTTCAGACTTGTACTCCTTATCGGTATTTCCTACGTCGTTCTTTACCCCTTTATCTCGAAGATCGCTTCCTCCTTTATGAGTATGAGCGACTTCGTTGACTCGACTGTAAGACTGATCCCCAAAAACTTCACCCTTGATATCTATAAGGCTATCTTCGTTGAGCTGAACTATATGGAGGCGTTCGTTAATACCTTCCTGCTTTCCATCATCAGTGCGCTGATCCAGACATTCTCGTGTCTGCTCATCGCTTACGGATTTGCCAAGTTTAAGTTCAAGGGTAATGGCATACTGTTCATACTGGTTATGCTGACCATGATAGTTCCTCACCAGACCCTGAAGCTCTCCATGCTCCTCCACTTCAAGAATTTCGATATCTTCGGCATTATGGGAGGACTTTCAAAGCTCGGTATCCTGCCTGCATCCTTTGCGGACGGTATTAAGCTCACAAATACCTTCTGGCCTCTGGTAATCCTCTCTATGGGCGGTATCGCGTTCAAGAACGGTCTTTACATATTCATGCTCAGACAGTTCTTCCGCGGAGTTCCCGACGAGCTTGAGGAATCTGCATACGTTGACGGTTCGGGCGTTTACCGCACGTTCCTTCAGATCATCATTCCTCTTTCTATCCCCATGATGATCACGGTGTTCCTGTTTGCGTTCTCCTGGCAGTGGACGGACAACTTCTATACAGTTCTGTTCTTCCCCGGCCGTGAAGTCCGCCTGTGGCCTCACCTTACGTTCCAGATCCCCCCGTCCCTCAAGACGGACTATGCGGGTGCAAATCTGCTCAACACGGCGATCTACAATACCTGCGGTATGATGATCATCGCGCCCCTGATCGTAATGTACCTCTTCTGCCAGAAATTCCTGGTTCAGGGTATCGAGCGTTCGGGTATCGTTGGCTGATAAGTCAAAATTTAAGGCACCGCCTTTCGGCGGTGCCTTCTTTTGTTTGTTGTTTTGTTATGCCGTCAAACCGTTCTTCTCGGCTGCTTTGACAACTGTGTCGTCGGAGTCTCCGACGATGCGGTATCTTGTCATGCCCGCGGTTTTTGTGAATGCAAAGATCAGGTCCGCCTCGTCTGCACCTGTGACCGAATGCTCTCCCGAGGTGCGGAGAAGCGCGGTGTCACTCTTGCCTTCGCACAGTAGAAGACCGTCACAGAAAAGTCCGTAAAGTTCGTCGTAAGCCTCGGTCACGTCCTCGCTGTCAAACTTTGCCAGCTCGTAGCGCAGGGAGGTGGGACAGGCGGGCGTCAGAGGAGCCTCTATTGCACCAATCATCTTGTATTGCAGAGCAGTCAGCTCGATCACCGAACCGCTTGCCGAATCGTAACAGCATTTTCTGCCGTTGTGCTTGTATAAATAAATCATTTTTTATTCCTTTTTGTTCCAAAGAGAATTTGATTTTACTTGCTTCTGCCCTTGAATTTTGGTTTCTTTTTCTTGGGGATCTTCAGATAGCACAGAGCACCTCCCAAAAGAGAGCAGGGAAGAACGAGCAGTTTGAGAAGAATATTTTGCTCGAACGGGACACCTGCGACCAAGCCGACGGTTATCATTATCAGACTAACGGCCACCGAATGGAGAACCGTTGCGCCAAAATGCCTTCCGCTCCATAGATTTGAGCAAAGTCCGCCTAAAAAAACGGAAAGATAAAGTGCGACTGTTCCGATCACGGGAGCATATTGCAAGGGGTCGTCCGTGTTGTACGCCAATTTTCCGAAGATCAGGGCTGCCGCAACGGCGGCTGCCGCAGTTGCGGCTACGCCAAGTGCTCCGGGCAGGAGCAGTGCCCATATTCCCGTAGATCCCGAGTTCTTTTTCTTTGTCTTGTTATTTGCCATAAAATCGCCCCCTAAACACAGTTACAATAAAGTAAATGCCGAGGGGGCGAAATTTATTCCGAATGGTAAAAATCAGTCCTGCGCGTCCTCTGCCTTAACGTCAACGTTTCTGACAGCACTCTTGAGCAGACGGATCTTTGTTCTGTCGTGACCGGTTTCGATCATGATAGTTTCTTCCTTGATGCTGACGATCTTGCCGATGATGCCGCCGATGGTCGTGATCTCGTCACCAACCTGCAGAGCGTTTCTCATAGCAGCTGTTTCTTTCTCCTGCTTTCTTTGGGGACGGATCATAAAGAAATAAAGGATAGCGAGCATGCCGACGATCATAAGAATGGAAATGAGACCGCTTCCGCCTCCGCCGGTGCCCTGTCCTTCAAGAAGAATTGTGTTCATTTTTATACCTCCGATTGTTAAGTAAATATATTTTACCACAAATGAAAGTTATTTGCAACAGTTTGGGAGAAAATTCACAAAATAAAAAAGAAGAATAACGTATCTTTTTTGAAAAAAGGACTTGACAAAAGGGAATAATTGTGATAAAATAGCAGGGCGGTTTTGAAAAGCCAATATATGCGGGTGTAGTTCAATGGTAGAATTCCAGCCTTCCAAGCTGGTCGCGTGGGTTCGATTCCCATCACCCGCTCCACGCCGAAAGGCGAATGTTGCGTGCTTGCACTTTTAGCTCAGCTGGATAGAGCAACTGCCTTCTAAGCAGTAGGTCGGGGGTTCGAGTCCCTCAAAGTGCGCCATGCAGCGCAATTTTTTATATGGTGGGCGTAGCTCAGTTGGTCAGAGCGCCAGGTTGTGGCCCTGGAGGTCGTGGGTTCGACCCCCATCGCTCACCCCATAAATGAAAAAGGACGGCAAAGCCGTCCTTTTTCATTTATCGTGGGTTCAGACCCTCATCAAGGATCTAGCAAAGCCGTCCCTCATGGCGGACGACCGATGGTCGCCCCTACAGGGGTGCGGCTCTGTGTCGAACAAATTTTTTAATTCTGTTTTTGTCACAAACCACTGTTTGATTTCGTTATTATCTATGTCCGGACAAAAACAAAGAAAGGAGCGGTGTTATGGAGGTTGCAGATAACGATATCATCGAAGCGCTGTATAAGCTGTACGAGCAATCGATGTATAGGGAAGCATATAAAATACTGCGCGATGAATACCTTTCGGAGGACGCGGTTCAAGAGGCCTTTCTTCGATTGATCCGACACCGAAAAAAGATTGCAGATCCCGTGGCACCCACAACACGACGGTACGTTTACAAAACGCTTAAAAGCGCCGCGCTTGATATTTACCGAACCCAAAAGAAGCAACGGGATAATTGCTGTGAGCTTAACGAGACGGTGGAAAATACATATGCCGACGTGTCTTCCGAGATCGATACACCGCTTCTGCTGGTTTCGGAGCTGCCCAATAAATACGCTTCGGTCATGCGCTGCCTTTTCTTTGACGGGCTGACCATTCGGGAAACCGCGGCAGTTCTGATGATAAGCGAGGGATGCGTGAGAAAACGCTGTGAACGTGCCCGTAAGCTTTTGAAGGACACAAAAAAACAATAAGGAGGAAAGATATTATGAGAGAAGACCATACTTTTTCCGAAGAATACAGAAAACGTAAAACGGCGATGCTTAATGCCTTGGAGCGCGAATCGCAGAAGAAATACTCGAATACTCCGCGCAGGTCGATTCCCGTCAGGATTTTGGCGACCGTTGCCATTTTGTCTGCTTTGACTGTGGGTGTGTTTGCCGCCGCAAGGCTGATAGATTTCAGCATGGAGCGCAATGGTGATAACGTTTATATCCATGCGGGACTTAACGGCACGGGCGAGGGAACTGTGACGGACGACAAGCCCTTGCGGAGCTGGAATATAGAGGATGGCGGAGTTGGAATCAAATTGAACATTCCCGACTTGCCCTCGGATCTTGAGGCCGATAGAACCGCGGCGGGCAAGTACGGAAACGATGACGATTCCCGCGCAATAACGATAAACGGAGTTGACCTTCGTCGCAGTGATCTGGAGCACGTTATTGTGGGAGCAACCGACACGTGGCACTTTGAGGCAGGGAACAAACCTGTTTATGTGGTAAGAAAAGGGGATACGGAGCGCTATGACCGCATTGCATATATTGTGTTTGAGAAGGACGAATTGGTGCTCAAGCTGTGGGTGAGTCGCGGAATTACCGACGACGAGCTTGTATCGCTTGCGACAACGCTTTCGATCGAATACACTACCGATGCCTCTCGGTCCATCCCGATCTTAAACGAGCTTGATGACGCCCCGACTGTTGATCTTCCGTCCGTTATCGTTGGCAAGGGTGACCCCGTATATGAAAAGGATCTTGCCGAAATAGGAGAAGAGGTGAGCGACAAGAACGGAAATTTCATCGTGTGCGTTGACGACGTTCATGTTTATGAGGACGTGAAGAGCCTTGACCCCGACTGTATCCTCCACCGTGACGTGGTGGACAGATTCACAGATGAAAACGGCGAGATGCTCACGTACAACCGAACTCAGATCGTTTGGATCGAAACGCCGGGAAAAGAGCCGACAAAGGCATACCGCGAGGGCGTTCTGACAGAGAAGAAGCTGTACGTTGTGACGTTGACCATGTCATATACCAATATTGAGCAGTACTCCGAGCAGGACAGAGACATCATGAAAAAGGCCTTTGTGAACGGGTTTAATCTCAACAGCTACACAGAACGAGACGGCGAGATAGATATTTTTTCCATGAGCGCCGTGGTCGATCAAAGGGAAGGCGAATCAGTATTCAATCATGAGATAGTCTACCGCGAGGATATGGGCGACGGCCAATGGAAAATTGCCTATCTGATCGACGGAGATCTGGCGGAAAAAGACCTTGTTTTGCATAGCGAATCGGGCAAGATATACGTGAAAATTCAATAAAAACCAAAGTGAGAGGCCTCGTGCCTCTCACTTTCTCTGTTTAGCCGGCCAAAGTTCAATATTCCATGATTTTTTTCTTGAAAAATACCTGATTGTATATTATAATGTAAATGTGAAAATCCTCTGCGTGACAGAATGGAGATAAATATGAAGATCAAACAGAAAAACAAAAGACTTGAGGAGGTGCTGGCGATTCCCGTGCCTGCCCGCAAAAAGCCGAGAAAACCGCTTTTTATTTTGAAATGGATAATAAAGGCATTTTCTGCTATTGACCTTTTCAGACTCGGAGCAAAATTCACCGAATCGGGCATGGAAAAGCTGGGCAAAAAAGAGCCTGCGCTTATTTTGATGAACCATTCCTGTTTTTTGGATCTGGAAATGGCGGAGCACTATTTTTACCCCCGCTCGCTGTCTATCGTCTGCACCTCTGACGGCTTTGTGGGAAAGGAATTTCTCATGCGTTCCATCGGCTGTATTCCCACACAGAAATTCGTTCCCGATATGAATCTTATACGCGATATGTCTTACGCGCTGAAAACGCTTAAAACCTCGATACTTATGTACCCTGAGGCAAGCTATTCCTTTGACGGCACCGCAACGCCTCTGCCGTCCAGCCTGGGTGGACTTGTGAGGCTTCTCAAAGTTCCCGTGGTGACCATGATAACATACGGCAATTTTCTGAAAAATCCCCTTTACAACGAGCTTCAGATAAGGAAGGTCAAGGTCGGTGCGCGCGTCAAATATCTCATTTCCCCGGAGGAGGCAAAAGCTCTGACCGAGGACGAGATAAATCAGCGTATCCAAGCGGAATTCAGCTTTGACAATTTCGCATGGCAGAAGGAAAACGGCATAAAGATCAGAGAACCCTTCCGCGCAGACGGTCTGAACCGCGTGCTCTACAAGTGTCCTCATTGTATGACCGAGGGCAAAATGGAAGGTAAGGGCATCACCGTTAAGTGCCGTGAGTGCGGCGTGTCCTATACGCTGGAGGAGGACGGCTCGCTCTCCTGCGACAACGGGGAAGCAAAATTCACCCACGTGCCCGACTGGTACAGATGGGAGCGCGAACAGGTGCGCGCCGAGCTTGAGCGCGGTGAATACAAGCTTGATATTCCCGTTGAGATCCGCGTAATGGCGGACTACAAGGCAATTTATCGCGTCGGACAGGGAAGACTTGTTCACGACGAAAACGGCTTTTTGTTGACGGGCTGTAACGGACGGCTTGAGTACCGCCAGACTCCCGTTTTCTCCTACTCGCTTTACGCCGACTATTTCTGGTATGAGATAGGAGACGTCATTTGCATAGGGGATCGCAAACGGCTCTATTACTGCTTCCCACAGGGCTGTGACGTGGTTGCAAAAACTCGCCTTGCCGCCGAGGAGCTTTACAAAATGAAGTCAAGGCAGAAAGCGGAGAGCAAAAAGAACTGACCATACAGAGAGGAGATTAAGATGACCGAGGCAGACAGAATTTTCTCGAGATTTCCCGATTTCATACAAGAATATATATATTCCCGCGGATGGGACAGTCTGCGAGACGTGCAGATGAGTGCCGCAAAGACGATCTTTGAGACCGACCGCAACCTGCTTCTCACCTCAGCCACTGCCAGCGGAAAGACCGAGGCGGCCTTTTTCCCGATTCTGACCGATCTGTATGAAAAGCCCTCGGCAAGTATCGGCGTTCTCTATATTGCACCTCTGAAAAGCCTTATAAACGACCAGTTCGGGCGCATTGAAGAGCTGCTTGACAGTACGGGGATAGCGGTGACCCATTGGCACGGCGACGTGGCCGCATCCCACAAGAAAAAACTCCTTGAAAAGCCCTCGGGAATACTGCAGATCACCCCCGAGAGCCTTGAAAGCATGCTTATAAACCGCTCAAACGATATGGTGCGCCTCTTCCACGACCTGCGGTACGTTATCCTGGACGAAATACACACCCTCACAGGCACGGACAGAGGTAACCAGATAATCTGCCAGCTTTGCAGGCTTGCGCACCTGATAGGCCATATTCCGCGCCGTGTGGGGCTTTCCGCCACCGTTGGCGACCCCGAAGTGGCGGCTCAGTGGCTGTCGGGCGGCACGGGCAGGGAAACGGATATTTCGATTTTCCCGCAGTCGAAAATAACTTGGCGGCTCGGTCTTGAGCATTTTTATATTCAGGACAGAAACGCCGCGCAGTCAGAGGAAAACGGCGCCGAGCGCGGAGACGAAAAGCCTCAAATAGCACAGCTCGACCCGGGATACGAGTATATGTACGACTGCGTAAAAAATAAAAAATCCCTTGTTTTCTCCAACTCGCGGGAGGAGACCGAGTACGTAACCGCAACTCTGCGTCAAATTGCCGAGAAGCGCGGCGACCCTGACATTTTTCTTATCCACCACGGAAACCTTTCTGCGTCTATCCGCGAGGAAGCGGAAGAAAAGATGAAGGACGAGGAGAAAATGGCGGTCACTTGCGCCACGGTCACAATGGAGCTTGGCATCGACATCGGACGGCTTGAACGAATCCTTCAGAACGAAGCGCCAAATTCGGTTTCGTCCTTCCTCCAAAGGCTCGGACGAAGCGGACGGCGCGGCGAGCCGCCTGAGATGATGATGGTCTTCCGCGAGGAAAATCCTCTGCCAAATACGCCTCTGCCACAGCTAATTCCTTGGGGCTTACTTCGTGCTATTGCCATAATTCAGCTCTACATCGAGGAGCGTTTTATCGAGCCTCCGAACCGCAAAAAAATGCCCATGAGTCTGCTTTTCCAGCAGACGCTGAGCGTTTGCGCGTCATCGGGCGAGCTTACCCCAAAACGGTTGGCTGAAAAAATACTGTCCATGCCGCCCTTTGAGGAAATAACCAAAGAGGACTACAAGACCCTCATCGTTTCAATGCTTAAAAACGATTACCTTGAAATGACCGAGGAAAAGGGACTTATCGTAGGTCTTGCGGGTGAGAGACTGCTCAACAGCTTCAAGTTCTACGCCGTTTTCAAGGACAGCGAGGACTACACGGTCCGTTGTGAGTCGGACGAGATAGGTACTATCACGACCCCGCCGCCCGTGGGGGACCGCTTTGCTCTTGCGGGACGTGTTTGGGAGGTGGAGGAGCTTGATATTCCCCGAAAGCTCATATACGTAAAGGCGGTCGCGGGCAAGATGGAGGTTTCCTGGCCCGGCGACTACGGCGAGATACATACAAAAATTCTTGAGCGCATGAAGCGGGTGCTGGAAGAGGACACTGTCTACCCGTATCTGAAGGAAAACGCCCGACACCGACTTGAGGTGGCAAGGCATCTGGCGAGAAATACGGGTATGCTTCGCCGAAGCGTGGTACACCTTGGCGGTTACAGCTACTGCATCTTCCCGTGGCTTGGAACGCGCTCCTTCAGGACTCTGCGCAAGTATATTGCCCTGAACGCAAAGGAGTTCAAGATATCGAACATTGAGTTCGAGGGCTGTTACTTTATCTCTATGAAAATGGAGTGCGACGAGCGGGAGTTTGTCACACGGCTTGCCGAGCGCGCAAGAGACTTCGGCATTGACTGCGACGCGCTTGTTGGCGGTACGGAGATGCCCGTTTTCGAGAAGTACGATGAGTATATTCCCGGTGAGCTTTTACGCCGTTCCTACAGCGCCGACCGCCTGCGTGCCGACGAGGCGGAGCGCAGGTTGCAGGAAGTTGCACGGGAATTTCAATAAAATGACCCGAGCGGATATGTCCGCTCGGGTCATTTTATCTTTATCATGGTTGGATTCAGCAGAATAACGCAGTCGTCGGGCGGCTTTGGGCAGTTCTTTGACATGAGAGATGCCGTATTCCTGTCCGCCAAGGACAGCAAACGGATATTTTCGGGCAAAGGCAGATGAAACTCTTTTTTCTGCACGGGACCGTGAGTGCCGACTATCACGTTTTCCTGAAGCTCGGTCATCTCCTGATAGGAAGCATAGGAAGAGCCAAGGAAGGAGACGTCGATCTCACCCTCAAAATCAAGAGCTAATATTGGGTGAGTTGAAGCCTTGATATAGTCTCTGGAAAGGGTAACTTCGGTCTTGTCGAACAGGGTAAAGCTTTCGTCGAGAGGGAAAATTTGCGTTTCGATCTCATTTTCCTTGGCTATTTCCACAATGGAGAGAAGAATATCGGTCTCATTTTCGTTCACGGGTTCAGGCAGGATTATGCGTCTGACCGTTTGATTTTTTATGAGTCGGGAAATCGTCGCGACGTGGCGGGTGTGATAATGTGTCAACACAAGGGCGTCTATCTGACAGTATCCCATAGCGGCGGCTTCTCCCGCAACGTAAGAAAGATTGCCGTAAGAGCCGTCCGACAAGTCGACGAGAGTGTTCTGCCCGCTCTTTGAGATTATAAAATATTCGTTTTCACCTCGTCTGAGGAATTGAGCGGAAATAGGACTGTTCTGAACGTAGACCGTGTGAAACGCGAAGAAGCAGAGCATAATGGCAAGAGCGGAAGCATAGTAAAATCTCAGATGATTTAATTTGAAGAATATGACGGTCAGTATAAGCGTGAAGAACGGGACGAAAAAGAATGGTGTAAAAGAGTAGTCAAGGGACAGCTCTATATTGTCGGGCCTTGCAAGGAGTGCGGCCATATATGATGCCCCCTTTGACGTCCACAGCGTCAGTTGCCCAAGACAGCTTCCCACCACAGGAACAGAGCCGAAGATGAGAGTCAGAGGTGTCAAAAGCATCAGCGCGGAAATGAGAGGGGAAAGCAGAAGCGTTCCCACCGGAGAAAGCACTGCCACTTTGCCGAAATACAGCCATGAAACGGGCAAGGCAAAGAGGAGTGCCACGGCGGAGATGCAAAGAGAGGACAGCACATAGTAAAGTGCCTGTCCGGCGAGTTTGACCGAGCGGGCACGAATTATATTCGCTTCAATGGCAGGATAAAATGTGATGATCCCAAATGTAGTGGCAAATGAAAGGATAAAGCCTACGTCGGATATGGCGCAGGGAGACACGGCGCATATTCCCGCACCTGCCAGCATCAGGGAGGTGAGGGAATCCTTTTCTCGGCGGACAAAGTATGCAAAATAGGACACGAAGAGCATTATTGCCGCGCGGACCACCGACAGAGCGAACCCCGTCAGCATCACGTAAAAGAGTATGACGAGCGTGGCAATGAGAAGCCGTTTGCCCTTTTTGAGTGCCAGGCTTTTCAAAATGAATTCGAGTATTCCCGCAAGCACCGAAAGGTGCATACCGCTTAATGCCAGCAGGTGGTATGTTCCCGTTCTGCGGAAGCTCATTTTGTCCGCTTCCTCAACTGCCGAGCGATCGCCCAAAAACACGGCGGCGGGAAGACCGTTCTTTTCGGGGAGACGCGGGTCCAGCATGGCCGACAGCTTTTCTCTGAGTCGGTCTGCTTTGATCTCAAGACGGTTGACGTGCGAGTTTTCGTCCGTGATCTCAAGCTCCTGTCCCTCTACCTCGGTTACCTTCAGAAATATTCCCTTTGAATTGTAATATGCCTTTTCCTCAAATCCGTCCTCATTTTTTGCAAAATCCGAAATATCTGCGCGCGTACGGATTGCGTTTCCCGATCTCAGCCCGCCGTCATAGCCTACCTCAAAGATCACGTCAACATCCGTGTCTTGTCCGTCGATCTTTGTCACCGTTGCCTCGTATGAGCTTCTGAAGGGAAGAGAATATTTCACGGAATTTATCGTCATCTCGACCTCGGAGGTCTTTCCTGCGTACTCGCGCAGAATATCGCTGAAATCCGATCTGTAAAAGTGGAATCTCAGAAACCCGCAGCAGATCATGGCAAAGATCAAAAGAAGGATCGGAATGATTTGCTTGCGGCGGCACAGGAGCATTATGACAATGACGATAGAAAAGACCAGCACTGCCGCACCGAGAAAAATTAAATTGACGTTGCAGAAAAAAGCCAACGCGCCAGACAGCATAAACAACAGCGCGCCAAGTGCTAACGGACGTCTGTGAAAAAGCCCCATTTCGATCCTCCTCTCTAATTAAAATAAAAGCGCGTTCGCCGAAGCGAACGCGCTTAACTTGTTCGTATTAGCCGAAAATGTCTCCGGCACCTACCTCAATGTCTCCGCCGGAAATATTGCCCGTATCGCCGCCTTCGTCACCTCCGCCAACGTTACCCGAAGGACCGAGAGTGACAGACCACTGTGCAAGATACTGAGCAAGCTTAACCGCATCTATTGCGTTGATCACGCCGTCGTAATAAACGTCAGCGTTCTTTTCATCCTCTGCCGAAAAATCAATGTCCCAGCCGGCCAGCTTCTGGGCCAGCTTTACAGCGTCCTTGCCGTTGATCTCATTATCCTTGTAGATATCACCATAGAGTGCGAATGCGGAAACGACCAGTGCTGAGAGCAGCATAACGACTGCCAGACAAACTGAAACGATTTTTTTCATAAAAGCACCTCATGTAAACATAATTTATAAACATATCATACCATACCGAGAGAAAAAAGTCAATAGATTTTTTTGGAAAAGACGAAAAGATAACGTTTTTTTAAAAAAACTGTTGCAAAAGTTACGTACCCCTTGATTTTTTCGAAAAAGGATGGTATAATAGGCAACGTCAGCCTGCATAGTTAAATGGATATAATAAACCCCTCCTAAGGGTTAGTTGTGAGTTCGATTCTCGCTGCGGGTGCCAAGCACGCTGAAAGGCGTGCTTTTTTCGCGCTCGCAGCAGAACGAACTCACCTTCGCAAGCGAAAGTGGAGCGGAAACGGGGCTCTGAACCCAAATTTGCGCCAATGTTCACCCAAACTTAAAGCCCTCACAGCGCAAATCGTTCAGATTCGCGGGGCGAATCTGAGGGGTTCGAGCCGTGAAGCGGATTACGGGGCTCTGAACCCACGTTTGCGGAAACGTTCAGTTCAAATCGTTTGCCCTCATACCGCAAACTGTTCCAATCTGCGGAGCAGATTGGAGGGGTTCGAGCCGATACGTTCGAAAAATAAAAGGGAGAAGCTTTGCTTCTCCCTTTTATTTTTGGAGCGGATTACGGGGTTCGAACCCGCCACCTCGACCTTGGCAAGGTCGCGCTCTACCAAATGAGCTAAATCCGCGTATTTCATATGAAAGATCTTCTAACACCTTTTCCTGCGGAAAAGGTGTTGGCGACCCGAAGGGGACTCGAACCCCTGACCTCTAGCGTGACAGGCTAGCGTTCTAACCAACTGAACTACCGGGCCACATAAAAAAGCACTCAAAGCTCGCACTGAGAGTGCTTTCTCGGATGGTGGGAACAATAGGGCTCGAACCTATGACCCTCTGCTTGTAAGGCAGATGCTCTCCCAACTGAGCTATGCTCCCATTTTTCACAGCCTTGATATTATATCACCCGAATCTGATTTTGTCAATGCTTTTTGCAAAAAAAGTTGAATTTATTAAAAAATTGCTTTAAGATCACTCCAAAAAATAAATCGTTCCAATATCGTAAAGTCTGCCCATGCCAAGAGAAACGCAGTTTTTGCCGTGACATCGGCAAAAACTCTCTATCTCATCAAAGTCGGGGTGCTGTGATACGTCCCCGCAAAAGTAGACGTTTTCGCTGTCTGCACCGCTCGCGCCGCCTATAAAACCGCAGTCGTAGCCGTCAAGTGCGACCTGTCCCGAGGTCACTCTCAAAACGTCAATGCCGTTTTCAAGCATCGCTCTCTCAATGCTCGCATCCTCGGTGATGACGGCGTTTTCCGTCACCACGCAGGTCGAGCATTTTGCATAGCCCTGGCGGATGTTGACGACGGGGATCGAGGCTTTTTTTGCCCACGCCAAAACGGTCTCCGAAAGTGCCGATGCAAGTCCGAAAATTCGCCCGCCTGCGGTAAAGCCGTTGAATTTAACGTCGCTTGGGTAATTTAGGGCAAGCTCGGTGCCTGCCACAACGGTCTCCCGTCCGCAGAGCAGGGACAGCTCGTGGAATATCGCCCGATTTTCTTCGAAATACCGTTTTCCGGTTATTATTTGCCTGTCCGTTATGAAGACCAGCATATCCGGGTGGGCGGAAACGGGAGCCTGCAGTCGGGAGCAGGGCGGCAATTTTACGATCTTGTCCGCATAGACAGAAAGGGCGCACTCGGCGTCCCTTGGTATTCTGCTGTCTACGATGGCAATTTTCATAAATCTGCTCCAACCAATGTCGGGAAATAACGGAATTTGAAGTTTTGTTATTGCTTTGTTTCACGCATAAAGAAAGAAGGCAGATTTTCATCTGCCTCATTCTATTGAGCTTAAAATCAAGCTCTTGTAATCTTGCCTGAACGCAGGCAGTTTGAACATACGCTAACAGTCTTGGGAGTGCCGCCTACAACAGCTTTAACCCTACGGATATTAGGCTTCCATGTTCTGTTTGTCTTACGATGGGAATGGGAAACATTCTGTCCGAAAACAACGCCCTTTCCGCAAACACAGCATTTTGCCATAACTGACACCTCCTTAGTGTACTAATGCACAAAAATTTCACTTTTTTATTACAGCATTTGAAATTATACCATATGATTTTCCAAAATGCAATAGTTTTTTGAAATTTTTTTGTTTTTTTGTTGTTCTGTCAAAAAACAGACCCAAACAGCGATTGATTTAGACCTTTTCAGCCAACTCAAGTATAAGCTTTTCGGTCTTTTCCCAGCCGAGACAGGGGTCGGTGATGGACTTTCCGTAAATACCTTCGCCGATCTTCTGTGCGCCGTCCTCGATGTAGCTCTCGATCATCAGACCCTTGACCAGCTTTTTCACGTCCTCGTTCTGAGAACGGCTGTACATGATGTCCTTTGCGATCCTTACCTGCTCAAGCCACTGCTTACCCGAGTTTGCGTGGTTGGTGTCAACGATAACCGCGGGGTTTTCAAGACCGCTCTTGGCATAGATATCGTTGAGCTTTGCCAGATCCTCGTAATGGTAATTGGAGATCGACTTGCCGTATGCGTCGACATATCCGCGCAGGATGGCGTGAGAGTAGGGGTTGCCCGTGCTCTCAACCTCCCAGCCTCGGTAAATGAAGGTGTGCTTGTGGTGTGCGGCGGTAATGGCATTCATCATGACCGACAGGTCGCCGCCCGTGGGATTCTTCATGCCGACGGGAATGTCAAGACCGCTGGCTGTCAGTCTGTGCTGCTGGTTTTCAACCGAGCGTGCACCGATGGCAACGTAGGAGAGCAGGTCGGACAGGTAACGGTGATTTTCGGGGTAGAGCATCTCGTCCGCACAGCTGAATCCAAACTCGGACAGAGCTCTCATGTGAAGACGGCGAATGGCGATAATGCCGCCAAGCATATCGGAAGCGGCGTCGGGATCGGGCTGGTGAAGCATGCCCTTGTAGCCGTCGCCCGTCGTTCTGGGCTTGTTTGTGTAGATTCTGGGAATGATAAGAATTTTGTCCTTGACCTGATCCTGAACGGTGCGAAGGCGTCCGATATAGTCGAGAACCGATTCCTCGTGGTCGGCAGAGCAGGGGCCTATAACAAGCAGAAATTTGTCGCTCTCGCCGCGGAAGATCTTCTTGATCTCAACGTCGCGGGCGACCTTGTCCTGCTGCATCTTGATGGATACGGGGAACTCCTCCTTGATGTCCATCGGAATGGGGAGTTTTCTTTTGAAATTCATGTTCATTTTCTGATACCTCTATTTCAAGCAGAATTTTTATTTATCAAAAAGCTTGCGCCTTTCGGTAGACTTTTTCATCATGGAACGCATTTTGTCGGTGTCGCCTTTTGCCAGAGCCTCTCGGAGAGCACCGAACGTCTCGGCAAAAGCGTCCATTTGAGCCAGAAGCGCAGGACGATTTAACGTGAAAAGCTCGCTCCACATCTCGTCGTTTATCTTTGCGATCCTGGTAAGGTCACGGAAGGAGTCACCCGTGTATTTTTCAAGTCCCGGCTCGTCCGAGGTGCACATCAGCGACACCGCTATGCAGTGGGTGAGCTGGGAGAGGAATGCGATCATTTTGTCGTGCTCGGCAGGGGAAAGACGGGTGATGCGGGCGAAGCCCAGCTCGCGTCCAAGCTCCTCGCACATCTGTATGGTTTCTTCCTCGTTTTGCTCGGTGGGCACTACGATGTAGTTTGCGACTCGGAACAGGCTTGAATCGCTGTATTCGATACCCGAAAGCTCGCGACCTGCCATGGGGTGAGCGGCGATAAACTCAACGCCGTCGGGCAAAAGATAGAGCACGCGGTCGATGATCGCTTCCTTTACGCCCGTCACGTCTGTGACCACGGCGCCTTTTCTTATCAGCTTGCCGTACTGCTCAAGCCAAGCCGTGAAAACACGGGGGTAAAGGGCAAAGATCAGAAGATCGGCGGAGGAAACCGCCTCCTCGGTGACCTCGGTGTAACCCTTTTCGATATAACCGTGTTCGAGCGCATAGTCAATAGACGATTGATCCTTTGTGATGGCGGTTATTTTGTAGCCTTTTTCTGTAAGCGCCTGTGCGTATGAGCCGCCGATGAGACCGAGACCCACGATAAGTATATTCATATTTTTGTCAAGTTTCATCTTTTTGCACCTCGATGTTCAGGGAAGATAGTAATTCATAGAAGGAAGGCAGGCTCTTGCGAACGCACTCCGCGCCTGCAATTTCACACCCGTACAGAGTACCGAGAATTGCCGTTGACATGGCGATCCTGTGGTCGTTGTGGGCGTCGATCGTGTCGGTTGGCGCGTGAAGCGGTGCTTTTTTGACTGTGATTCGGTTTTCCTCAACCACAACGTCCGCACCGAATTTTGCCAGCTCGGCGGCCATGACCGCTCCACGGTCACTTTCTTTTATTTTCAGTCTTGCAGTGTCAGTGAATACCGCTCCGTTTTTTGTTGCCGCCACGGTCATAAGAATGGGAGCCAGGTCGGGACAGTCGGCAACAGAAATCGTCGGGGTGCCGCTGTCAAGCTCCGAAAACAGTCGGCGGCAGACCTTGTCACCCTGTAAGCTGTCTTGGCGCAGACCCGTAATCGTGACGGAAGATCCTAAATGATTCAGCGCCTCAAAAAACGCGGCGTTTGACCAATCGCCCTCGACCGTCAACTCTCTCGGTTCATATTTGAACCCGCCCGCAATTTTCAGAACGTTGTCACCTTCGCGCCCGATATTTATGCCGAACATACCGAGCACTTCAATTGTCAGGTCAATATATGACAGGCTCTGAAGCTCACCGGTAAGAGTTATTTTGCTGTCACCCTCAAGGAGAGGGAGAACGAACAGAAGCCCCGTTATAAACTGACTGCTCACGTTGCCGGGCAGGGTATAGTGTCCGCTTTTCAGCTCGCCGTCTACCGTGACAGCTCCATCGCCTCGCGTGTGTTTTATACCGTTCTTTTCAAAAACGTCCTCGTATACGGTCAGGGGTCTTTCAAAAAGTCGTTGCGACCCTCGGAGTGTTTTTTTGCCGTCCTCCAGAAGTGCAATTGGGATCATAAAACGAAGTGTGCTTCCGCTTTCGCGGCAGAGAAGATCGCCTTGACCCTCCGTTTTCCCTTTGAACGAGACGGTGTTTCCGTCAAGGGCGAATTGATAACCCAAAGCGGACAGACAGTCAAGGGTGGCGAGAATATCCTCGCTCATTTCAAGGCCGTGAATGATGCTGTTTCCTGCCAGCGCACCGCAGATCAGCAGTCTGTGAGCGGCACTTTTTGACGGTGGCGCACAGATGGCTCCGCAGGCACGGCCGGGAATAATTCTGACCTTCATTTTTCGGCACCTGCAAGAAATTCCATGGCTTCAAGATAGCCCTTTATGCCGTGACCCGTTATGGTCTTTTTGCAAACGGGTCGAATGTAGCTTACCTGTCTGAAATCCTCTCGTTTTGATACATCCGAAATGTGGACTTCAACGGTAGGGATCGAAACGGCTTTCAGCGCGTCAAGTATTGCAATGCTTGTGTGAGTGTAAGCCCCGGGATTGAACACGATGCCGTCAATTTTTCCGTAAGCCTCCTGGATTTTATCTACCAGACCGCCTTCGTGGTTGGTCTGATAGATCTCAAGCTCGACCCCAAGCTCCTTTGCCTTTTCCCGAGCCTGTCGGCAAAGCTCGCCGTAGCTTTCCGAGCCGTAGATGCCCGGCTCGCGGATACCTAGCATATTGATGTTGGGACCGTTCAGAATAAGAAGTTTCATATTTTTTCAAGTTCGCTTTCGATTTTCTTTAAGTTGTTTTCCAGATCTTTGTCGGATTCGATGATAAAATCCGCGTGACGGCGGTAAATGGGAAGCCGCTCGCGGTATCTTTGCTCCAAAGCTTTGCGCGTGCTTGACAGAGGACGGTCGTCCGAGACTGTCAGAAGGTCAACGGGACAGTTAAGGAAAATGAGAACTCCGTTCATGCGGAGAAGCTCTGCGTTTCGCTCTCTTAAAATTCCACCACCGCCGATGGCGATGACCGCAGAACTGAGAGACGAGACCTCTTCGATCACCCGGCTTTCAATATCGCGGAATGCGTCAACGCCGTCCTGTCTGATTATCATGTCGGGCGTTTTGCCCGTTTTTCTTGTTATTTCCTCGTCGGTGTCGATGAATTGACGTCCCTCTTTTTCCGCAAGAGCACGTCCCACGGTTGACTTTCCGCAGCCGGGCATACCCACAAGCACGATGCTTGCCTTTTGCCGTCTTACGGCACTGTAGACCCGCTCGAATTCCGATTCGGGAACGGTGATATCAAGGAATTTTTCGACCGCATAAGCCGCCTGTGCCACCAGCATATAAAGACCGCCCTCGGCGGGGATAGAGCGCTTTTGAGCCTCGGTTATAAGGTTTGTTCTGTGGGGGTTATAGATTGCGTCAAGAACACCGCAAAGCCTTGGGAAAAGCCCGATATCAATGGGGCAACCCCCGTTTTTGGGGTACATTCCAACGGGTGTGGTGTTGATGATTATTTCCGCATCGGTGTGAGCGGTTGTTGCCGTTTCATAGTCTATCTGTGCGCCCTCGGGGTGCCTTGAGACAACAAAAATCTCGGACGCGCCCAGGTGAGTTGCCACGGCAAGAGCCGTCTTTGACGTGCCGCCCGAGCCGAGGATAAGCACTTTTTTGTCCTTTATATCAATTCCTGTGCGGTGAATGAGACCGCACATTCCGAGGAAGTCGGTGTTGTAGCCGTAGAGCTTACCGTCACGGCGGACGATGGTGTTCACCGCACCGATCCTCTGCGCCTCGGGACTGACGACGTCAAGATACGGAATGACGTCCTGCTTGTAGGGAATCGTAACGTTTATTGCCTGAAAGCTTCCGCTTTTCATGAAAGCGTCGAGACCGTCACGGGGAATTTCCTTTAAAATATAATCATATTTATCTGTGAGACGAGTATGGATCTCACGGGAAAAGCTGTGAGAAAGATGCTCGCCGATGCAGCCGTACATCATTTTTTTGCGCCTCCGGTCAGCCAATCTGTGCCGTAGCGTGTTGCAAGCTGGTCGGCAAGAGCAAGAGCCGTGACAGAGCGCACCACCACCGCCGCGCGGTGAACGATGCAGGGGTCATGGCGACCGACAAGAGACAGAGTCGCATTTTCGCCTTTGAGGAAATCAACCGTTTCCTGCGGTTTGAAAATAGAAGGCGTGGGCTTGACAGCACAACGGAAAAGCAAGGGAGCGCCGTTTGAAATTCCGCCCACGATGCCGCCGTTGGTGTTGCTTTGTGTGATGACGGAGCCGTTCTCCATTCGCATTGCGTCGTTTGCCTGACTTCCGCGCATCTCGGCTACGCCAAATCCCGCGCCGAACTCGATTCCCTTGACTGCGGGTACGGAGAACACCGCGTGGGAGATCATGCCCTCCAGGGTATCGAACCAAGGCTCGCCCAGACCGCGGGGAAGACCGATCACGGCGGTCTCAAGCACACCGCCTACGCTGTCCCCCTCCTGCGCCGCCTCAAGTATCTTTTTCTGCATTTCTTCCTCAATTTCGGAGGAGAAAACGGGGAAATTTTTCTCGGAAACAGTTTTGATATCTTCGGTAAAATCCGCAAAATCGCGGTCACAAACTCCCGCGATACTCTTTATGCGGGTTCCGATAAAAATGCCCTTTGCCTTGAGTGCGGGAATAAGTATTCCTGCCGCCGCAACAAGAGCGGCAGTGATGCGTCCGCTGAAATGACCGCCGCCGCGATAGTCCTCGAATCCGTGGTACTTTTCGTATGCACTGTAGTCTGCGTGAGAGGGCCGCGCCAGGGCGCGGGTGGCGGAATAATCACGGCTGTTGGTATTTTCGTTGGGTATCAGAATACAAATGGGCGTTCCCGTTGTGTACCCCTCGAAAACTCCGCTTTTGATCACAAACTTGTCCTCCTCGCGACGAGAGGTGGAGATCTTTCCCGCGGGACGGCGCAGAGAGAGCAGAGAAGCGATCTTGCTCTCGTCTACGGGAATACCCGGCGCAAGACCGTCAATGACCGCGCCGATAGCATTTCCGTGGCTTTCTCCGAATATAGTTAAAGAAATGTTGTTTCCAAACGTGTTCTTCATTTTACAAAGTTTCCTTTATAAGATTTGCGAAATCCTCAAATTTCAGCTTTTTTATTTCAAATTCTCCCGCACGGGGCACAAATACCGCGTGTATAAAACTGCCGTCAACCTTTTTGTCGTGACTCATGGTTTTTATCAGCCTCTCGGCGGGGATCGGAGACCTTGATGGCAGACCGTATTTTGCAAGGACTGTCGCCACCTGTTCTCTCATTTCGGGTGTAAGCATAGGGATCATGCCGATAGCCACGCATTCGCCGTGATAGAACTCGGTCAGTCCGCATTCGGTCTCAACGGCGTGTCCTACCGTGTGACCGAAATTGAGCACTCGGCGCAGACCCGTTTCCCGTTCATCCTGCTCCACTACGTTCTTTTTGATGAGAAGCGAACGGTGAATTACGTTGTCGATATCCTCAAAAGCATCATTGTCTCGGATCATTTCATAAAGCTCGCGATCGCAGGTGAGCGCCATTTTTATCGACTCCGCAAGACCGTTTGCAAGCTGTCGCTTCGGAAGCGTTTCGAGCACGTCGGGGTCGATGATGACACCCTTTGGCTGCTTGAATGCGCCGATTATGTTCTTGTAGCCCTCGAAATCAACGGCGGTCTTTCCTCCGATAGAGGAGTCCACTTGCGAAAGCAGGGTAGTGGGAATGTTGTAAAAGTCTATCCCGCGCATGAACAGGGACGCGGCAAGGCCCACAATGTCGCCGACCACACCGCCGCCAACTGCCACCACGCAGTCGGTTCGGGTGTAGCTGTTTTCTGTCAGTGCGCGGAGGAGAGTGCGCAGAGTATCAAAGCTTTTGCTCGCCTCACCTTGTTCGAAGGTGACTATATCCGCCCTTTTTGCGCACCGTGCCACTGTTTCTGCGTATTTTTTCGGTACTCCGCTGTCGGTGACGATAAGTGCGTGACGGTCAAGATCGAAGATCTCGCCCGCACGGGCAAGAGCGCCCCGCTCAAGGGTTATATCGTAGCTGTTTTCTCCTAAATTTATGGGAATTATCATATTTTATCCTTTCAGCAAAAGCTCGCGGTCGTAGCTTCCCAGCACCTTTACGCTGCTGCATATTTCTTCAAGATTCTTGAGCAGCTCGCACCCCTTTTCTGTGTGTGCGTTGCCCTCGATCTCGGCGGTGAAGTAATATTCCCAGATGAGTTCCTTTGTGGGACGGCTTTTCAGTGCTTTCATGTTAAAGCCCGCGTCGCCGATGGCGTTTATCGCCTTTGCAAGACCGCCCGCCTCGTTCTTTACCGTGAAGAAAAGGAAGAAGTGCTTGTCTGCACTGTTTTCCGACTTCGCCGCCTTTGAGAAGACCGCGAAGCGAGTGGTGTTCACGGAGCTTTCGTTTATGTTGCGCTCAAGGATCTGAAGTCCGTAGAGCTTCGCGGTCTCAACAGACGCTATTGCCGCCACCGTGGGGTCTCCGCTTGCCGCCACCTGCTGGGCGGCAACTGCGGTGTTGGTCGCACCCTCGGGCACAAATCCGTGCTCTCTGATGTACTCGGCGCACTGGTCAAGTGCCTGCTGATGGCTGATGACACGTCTTATTTGATTTATACTGCTTCCCGGCACACCCAGAAGATTCTGAATCACCTGCAGATCGTAAACGCCCGTCACGTGAAGCGAGCCGAAGAAGGCGAGATCCATAACCTGGGCAACGTCGCCTGCGTGGCTGTTTTCGATAGGCAAAACCGCACAGTCGCACTCTCCGCGCTCCACCGACTCGTAAGCCGAGCGGAAATCGGAGCAGGATACCGCCACAGCGTCGGGGAAGATCCTCATGGCGGCGATGTTGGCAAACGCACCGGGTACTCCGCTGTAAGCCACTCTCATGCCCTCAAGCAATCTGTGCTGGAAGGCGCGGGAGATCTCCATGTTGCCTGTGATAAAGTTCACGTAATAAGGGCGCAGCTCGTCGTCCGCTACAAGCCGGCTGTTGCGCTCGATGACAGCCGCCTCGCGGGCGGAGTCAAGAACGGGAAGACCTTTTTCCTGCTTGTACTTTGCGACCATTTTGACCGCTTCCATGCGGCGGCAGAAAAGCTCTGCCATCTCGCGGTCGATCTCGTTTATTATCTCTCTTGCACGGTCAAGCTCTGACATTTCAGGATATACCCCACTTTCCGAAAAATAAAAAATCCGTTATCACCATGCAAATTCTGCATATGACAACGGGCTATCTGTATATTATTTGACCACGGCACACGAAAGTTATCTTCCGTTAACGCGCCGATCTCGCAGAATTGAACAGATAACCCCATGAAAAATAATAAAATCGATAAGCTGTGTTCATCATGGTATGTTCCTCCTGCAAAATTTCGATGTTTAATTATACACACAAATTCACCTTTTTGTCAACCCTTTTTTGAAATAATGCGATATCATTGTGATTTTTGGACAAAAAAACGGCTAAATAACGGTTTGGTTTGGTGAATTTAATAGTGCTGAGAGAATATTTATAAGAGGAGATGGCAGAGTGAGAATAAAAATAAGCGTTTTTGCGGTTCTTGTATTGGCGGTGACCTTTTGCTCATGTCAGAGAGTGCGGGCGGACGTCCGCGGTGCGGTGCTTGCCATGTCTGAGGCGTGCGAGAGCAGGGTGTCGGGAAGTGTGTACACCACCGAAAGCTCGCAGGGTGCGCCCGATCACCTTTCACACGAGCTTTTGTCGGAGCTTTACGGTGACTTTGATTTTTCGGGAGTGAGAGGTGCGGTGTACCTTGCGGGCGGAGTGTCTCTTTTCGAGCTTTCTGTTTTTGACTGTCCCGACCCCGACACGGCAGAGGCCGTGGGCGGACTTTGTGCCGTGCGGTTTGACCTTGCCATGAAAACCGCCAAAAAGCTGGGACTTGGCGAAGCGGATTTTTCGGTGAAAATTTACGGCAATAGAGTCCTTGCCGCCTTGTGCCGCGGAAGCGACGAGGCTATCGGCGCGGGAATGGAAAAAATTAAAGAGCAGAAAATGCTTTTTAATGCGAAAAAATCTTGAAAAAGATTGCAATTTCGTGTATAATAGAATAATTGAAGGAAGATAGACCGCGCTTGCACGAAAAACGGAGAAACGTATAGATGAACATGAAAAAGTTGTTTTGCATATTGCTTTGCCTGTCGGCGCTTTGCTGCCTTTTTGCCTGTGATCCCGAGGACGGCAAAATCCTCAGCGATGAGGATATCAGAGCAGCACTGCCCGGCAAGGACGGGAAAATGACTATCCTTCTTGACGCTGGTCACGGATTTGGAGACCCCGGCTGTACCTCCGATTACCTGAACGGTCTAAATGAAAGAGATATTACGCTCAGCTATGTTTACAAGCTCAAGGACAGGCTTGAAGCAAAGGGCTTCGAGGTGCTTTTGACCCACGACGGCGAGACATATATCAGCGAAACGGAGCTGACCGAAAAGGCAGACCGCTACGGTATCGAATACAAAAAGGAAAACATCAAGGACAACGGAGTTTTCGATGCCTACGAGCGTGCCGTTTATGTGAACGTGCTCCTCAATGAAAGGGAGGCTGACTATTTCCTTTCGATCCACGTGAACGCCAGCGCAACCTCGACTACGGCCGAGGGCTTTGAGATAGATTACTGTGCCGAAAACGGCTCGTCGAGGTATTCCGAGCTGGTTTTCCGTTCGATCTGCGACTCCCTTGAAGAAAGCTTTCCCGACACGCCGAGAAAAGAATTTGCGGATAGCTGGGACAATGCTTTTATCGTGACCAAGTACACAAATCTTCCCTCGGCGCTCCTTGAGCTGGGCTTTGCCACCACGCCCTCCGACGCGGAGAAGATACTCGATCCTGCCTGGCAGTCGGACCTGTGCGATGCGGTGGCAAACGGTATTGCCAAAGCATTTGGGAAGTAACGGGAGGTCAACGTGAGCGAGGAATTATATACGACGCTTGAACACGAGGGAGTGGCCAAATTTGAAGAAAAACGCTCGGTGTTCATTTCTCAGGCAAAGCCCGTCAAGACCGAGACAGAGGCTCTGGAATTTATAAAAAAGATAAAAAGCCAATACAGGGACGCCACCCACAACGTCTACGCATACCTGCTTGACGGCGGCATGACTCAGCGTTACAGCGACGACGGGGAGCCTCAGGGAACGGCGGGAATGCCAACCCTTGACGCTATACGCAAGTCGGGGTGCTGTGATGCTGTCGTGGTTGTTACCCGCTATTTCGGCGGTATCCAGTTGGGGGCCGGCGGACTTGTCCGCGCATATTCACACGCGGCTGTTCTGGCACTCGAGGCGGCACATATCGTGACCTACGAAAAATACGCGCAGATGCGCCTCATGATATCCTACTCGGATTACAGTAAATACCTGTCCGAGCTTGAAAAAAACTCGGTCATAATCGACAACACTGTTTTTGAGGAGAACGTAATTATCGAATTTGCCGTAAAGAAAAAGGCGTTGCCCACGCTTGAAGCCAAGCTCAATGAAATGAGCGGGGGAAAGCTGAAAATGCTGCCAAACGGGGAAAGATTTGATTTCAGATAAAAAATCACATTGAAAAAGAGTAATTAAAGTTTTTTTGCGTATCTTATATATGTAAAAACGAGAAAAACTAAAAACGGAGGTCGGAAATGTCGGAAAACTATATCAGAGAACTGTTCCTTGAAAGAGAGAAAAGCACGCTGTCGCCTTACGCTTTTCTGACCTCGAACACACGAGGACGTGAGTACCCCTACACACCGTGCCCCGTGCGCACGGAGTTCCAGCGCGACCGTGACAGGGTAATTCACTCAACGTCCTTCCGCCGCCTGATGCACAAAACTCAGGTGTTCCTTATGCCCGTGGACGACCATTACAGAACGCGTCTGACCCACACCCTGGAGGTCACTCAGATCGCGCGCATCATTGCACGCGGACTGCGCCTAAACGAGGATCTGACCGAGGCCATAGCTCTGGGACACGACCTGGGACATACCCCCTTTGGCCACGCGGGTGAGGACGCCATGCGCTCCTGCTACGATCCCGAGTTCGCTCACTACAAGCAGAGTCTGCGCGTGGTTGAAAAGTTGGAGAGAGGCGGAAAGGGTCTTAATCTTACCTGGGAGGTCCGCGACGGCATCGTAAACCACACGGGTAAGCATATGGCGTCGACTCTTGAGGGCGTCATAGTCAAATTTGCCGACCGTATCGCTTACATAAACCACGATATAGATGACGCGGTACGCGCAGGAATACTTCGCCACGAAGATATTCCCGCCGAGCTTCGCGCGGTGCTTGGCGAGCGCCACAGCGAAAGAATAAACCGAATGGTGCTCTCGATCATAACCGCCAGCACGGACAAGCCCGAGATCAAAATGACCGACGAGATCCAGCAGGCCACCGACGCGCTTCGTAAATTCATGTTTGAGAACGTATACGAGGACAAGGTGGCAAAGCACGAGGACGCAAAATCAAAGGCGCTTCTCATCAGTCTTTATGAATATTTCTGCAAAAATCCCGAAAAAATGCCCCGTGAGTATTTCGTGAACGTTGAAAACGAGGGCGTTGAGCGTTGCGTTTGCGACTACGTCTCGGGCATGACCGACAGATATGCCATCGAGCTTTATAACGAGCTTTACGTTCCTCAGGTCTGGGGAGGCAAGAGATGATCCCCAGAGAAATAATCGACGAGATCCTTTACCGAAGTGATATTACCGACGTTATCGGATCTTACGTCTCACTGAAGCGGGCAGGCTCCAATATGAGCGGACTTTGCCCCTTTCACTCGGAGAAATCTCCGTCCTTTACGGTGTTTCCCGCCACAAAGAGCTTTTACTGCTTTGGTTGCGGCGCGGGCGGCGACGTTATAACCTTTATAAAAAAAGCGGAAAACCTTGACTATCCCTCCGCCGTTGAATTTCTTGCGGCGCGGGCGGGTATTACTATCCCCGAGGACAAAAAATACGCAAAGAGCGACGAGGTTTCCCGCCGCCGCGTGTTCGATATGAACCTGGAAGCGGCGAAATTCTTCCGTCAATGCCTTTTTGACGAAAAGATCGGCGCGCCGGGCAGAGAATATCTGGCAAAAAGAAAATTAAGCGGCGCGACCATAAAGCATTTCGGGCTTGGATTTGCGCCTGACAGCTTTAATATGCTCACGGATCACCTGAAATCAAAGGGATTTACCGATCGCGAGCTGACCACCGCGTTTCTCTGCGGAAAAAGTCAGAAAACGGGCAGGTGCTACGACTATTTCCGAGGGAAGGTCATGTTTCCCGTAATCGACGTTGCGGGAAATATCATAGCCTTTGGCGGACGAGTCCTTGATAACTCAAAGCCGAAATATATAAACTCCTCGGATACCCCCGGATTTAAAAAGAGCCGTAACCTTTTTGCCCTGAATTTTGCAAAAAGCTGTTGCTCGGAGGAAATGATCCTTTGCGAGGGCTATATGGACGTTATTGCGCTCCATGCGGCGGGATTTGAAAACGCCGTGGCGACGCTGGGTACTGCAATTACACCCGAGCAGGCGCGTCTTATGGCAAAGTATACCAAAAAGGTCATAATTTCCTACGACGGCGACGCGGCGGGACAAAATGCCACCAATAAAGCCATGAGGCTTCTTTCCGAGGTGGGACTTGAGGTCAGAGTGCTGACGATACCCGACAACATGGATCCCGACGATTACATAAAGGCGCATGGCGCGGACCGCTTCAAAAAATTGCTTGAGGGCGGCAAGACCGGCTTTGAATTCAAGCTGAACGGCGTGCTTTCAAGGTATAATATTTCCGATACGGCTCAAAAAATTCGCGCATCGGCGGCAATTTGTGAAATAATTGCTTCTGTTACGTCGGCGGTTGAACGGGAAGTATATATAAGGGAAGCGGCAAAGCGCATCGACGTGTCTCCCGAAACGCTGAAAAACGACGTTGAACGGCATCGTCGCAAGATGGTTCGGGAAATGAGGAAAAACGAGAGCAGCGAGGCGCTGAAAAGCGTTCACCGCTACGGAGATACCGTAAATCCCGACGCGGCAAAGAACGTGAAAATGTCAAGCGCCGAGGAGGCGATCATCGGCATGCTTCTCCAATACGACGACCACCGCGCCGCCGTTGTGAGTGGTAAAATAGAGCTTGACACCGACGACTTCTTTACCGATTTCGGTCGGAGAGTTTTTGAGTCGATAATGGAGCTTGAAAGATCCGACGGCGGATTTTCCTTCTCACTGCTTGGACAGGACTTTAACCCCGATGAGATGGGAAGAATGATGAGATACATCAGAGACAGAAAAGAGCTTTTGCAAAACACACTGGAGGTTTTGCGGGAATCTGTAAATACACTGAAAAAGGAAAGACTGAGTCAGGCCGATAAAAGCGCTGACGACCCCTTTGCCGCTCTGCGGCGCAAGAGGGAAGCGCTTAAAAAGAAAAAAGACGAGATCTGACGCGGTCGAGAGGTGAATTTTGAAAAAAGAAGAAATAAAAGAAATTGAAATACCCGAGGAAACACCAAAATCCGAGGCGGAGGAAGATGCTTTTGATGCCATGCTGGAGGATCTGCGCAGCGAAGGTGTGATGATCCCCGGAGGAACGGAGGACGTTGAGTCCGATGAGGAGGTTGAAAAGTACGACACCTCGGAGAGAATGGAGAGCATGTTAGAGCAGGACGGTCTTACCATTGACGACCCTGTTCGTATGTACCTGCGGGAGATCGGACGCGTGCCACTGCTTAAATCCGAGGAGGAAAGGGAGCTGGCTATCCGCATCTCCGAAGGTGATGAGGACGCAAAGCAGGTGTTCATCAACGCCAATCTGCGACTTGTGGTCAGCATCGCAAAGAAATACGTGGGACGAGGAATGCCTTTCCTTGACTTGATCCAAGAGGGAACTCTAGGTCTGATGAAGGCGGTTGATAAGTACGATTATTCAAAGGGATACAAGTTTTCTACATATGCTACCTGGTGGATACGCCAAGCCATATCCCGTGCTCTTGCAGAACAGGAGATAATCCCGGTACATATGGTTGAAACGGTGCATAAGATCGCAAAATGCTCACGTCAGATGCAGCAGGAGCTTGGACGCGAGCCTACGGTCGAGGAGATCTCCGAGAAGATCGGGTTGACCCCCGAAAAGATCCGGGATATCCGCCGTTATTCGCAGGAGCCGTTGTCTCTTGACACCCCTATCGGTGAGGAAGAAGACAGCCGTCTGGGAGATTTTATTCCCGATGACGACACGCCGTCTCCTGCCGAGGCTGCGTCAGCTTTGATGATGCGCGAGGCTATCGAGCGCGAGCTTCACACTTTGACTCCCCGCGAGGAGCAGGTAATAAAGCTCAGATACGGTCTTATCGACGGACGCGCAAGAACTCTTGAAGAAGTGGGACAGGAATTTGAGATCACCCGCGAGCGAATCCGCCAGATCGAGGCGAAAGCGCTCCGCAAGCTGAGAAATCACAGCCATGCAAAGAACCTCAGAGGATTTATCGACTAAGAGACGCAAAAATATAAAGAAAATCAGGCGAAACGCTTTATATTGAAGGAAAACGAAAATGAAAGAAATTTTGGAAAATACTGAAAACACGGAAATTAAAGAAAACGCGAAAAAGGTGGACACTGTCTCCCTTATAGAGAAAGGCAAGAAGGGAAAGCTGTCAAGTGCCGACATTGAGGAAGCCATGGAAGCCATGGATTTCGACATGGATAAGCTGGATAAGCTTTACGCCGACCTTGAGGAAAATGGCATAGACATCATTCCCGAGCAGATTGAGGGCGAGGATATCCGCGAGATCGAGAACGAGGTGGCTCAGTACAATAAGCCCGAAAAAATGGCGGAGCTTCTTGAGTCCGAGGGTCTTGCCATCGACGACCCCGTCCGTATGTACCTCAAAGAGATCGGCCGCGTTCCGCTTCTCACACTCGAAGAGGAACTTGAGCTGGCACAGCAGATGGGCGAGGGCGGCGAGCGAGCCGAAGAGGCAAAGAGCAAGCTGGTCGAGGCCAATCTGCGACTTGTCGTCAGTATCGCAAAGCGCTATGTGGGCAAGGGAATGTTCTTCCTGGACCTTATCCAGGAGGGTAACCTGGGTCTGATGAAGGCAGTCAAGAAGTTCGACCACACAAAAGGCTACAAGTTCTCCACCTACGCTACCTGGTGGATCCGCCAGTCCATTACCCGCGCTATCGCCGACCAGGCAAGAACTATCCGAATCCCCGTTCACATGGTGGAGACTATCCACAAGGTGTCAAGATATTCCAGACAGATGATGCAGGAGCTGGGACGCGAGGCCACCGCCGAGGAGATCGGCGAGAAGATGGGTATGCAGGCGGATAAGGTCCGCGAGATCATGCGATTCTCACAGGACCCCGTTTCCCTGGAAACTCCTATCGGCGAGGAGGAGGACAGCCACTTGGGCGACTTCATTCCCGACGAGGATACACCTGCACCTCCCGATTCCGCTTCCACGGCAATTCTGCGCGAGGTCATCGAGAAGGAACTGGGAACGCTTACACCCCGTGAGGCGCACGTTATCAGACTGCGCTTCGGTCTCTATGACGGCAGATGTAGAACGCTGGAGGAGGTCGGCAAGGAGTTTGATATCACAAGAGAGAGAATCCGCCAGATCGAGGCAAAGGCGCTCCGCAAACTGCGCCACCCCAGCAGAGCAAGACATCTCAAGGGATTCCTTGATTGATTTTGCATTTTGTTTACAATAGCGCCTTGACATTTGGGCGCGTTTGGTGTAGAATAAATAACGTATGAACTTAGCTATAATAAGGAGTCAAGAAATGAAATTAAGAATTTTAAGTGTAATGCTTTGCCTTGCGATGCTTGTTTGCGCTTTCTCATCCTGTAGCAAAAAGGAAGAGGACGACGGCGTTATATCCGAAACGTCCACCAGAGCGGCAGTTACCCTCAGCATGTACGTGATTACCGAGGACGGTACCACAGACGAGGCGGCAGAGGCAGTTGAGAAGGAAATCAACTCCATGATAAAATCCAAGTACACAACAAAGCTTGAGATCACGTATCTGATAGCCGAGGAGTATTACGCGGCAGTTGAGGCGCAGTTTGAGCTTATGAAGAAGAACGGTACTACTGCATCAAAGGATACAGAGGCGGTCGAGAGCGGAGATGAGACTGCGGCTCCCGTTGAGGAAGAGCTGGTCATCGGAGAGAACGGCGTTGCCGAGCTCAGATATCCTACTCTCACACCCGGTCAGATCGATATCGTTGTTATAGACGATTATGCAAAGTATACGGAGTATGTAGAAAAGGGTTGGCTTGCATCTCTTGATTCTTCCGTTAAGGGAACGTCCAAGAAGCTCACCGACTATATTTATCCCGCAACTCTCGAGGCTGCAAGGGTGAACGGCACACTTTACGCTATCCCCAATAACCACCCCATTGCCTCTGAGACTACATATATTACGATAAACCGTGAGCTGGCAAAGGAATTCGGTCTTGACTGTGATGTTGTAAAGTCTGTTTCCGACCTTGCCGATTTCCTTGCGTTTGTGTCGGAAAAGGAAGGCGTAACGCCGATTCGTAACACGGAAGTGGAAATGAACGATGTTCTTTACATGGGCGCAGATGCGGCAACACGCACGCTCACTTCCGACTTCTCCCTTGTTGGACAGTATGGCAAGAATTCTACTCTGAGTGCTCCCGAGAGCCTCTTTGCAAATCAGGCGTACAAGAACGAGCTTCTCGCTCTCGCAAAGTTTGATTTTGCAGGCTACTGCGGAACCGGCGCGGACGAAAATTACGCCATTGAGATAAAGACGGGTGACCTTGCTGCTATGTGCGCTGACGGTGCAGATAAAGATATTGTTGCGCTTTATTCGAAAGCTCTCCCCAAGGAGGAGGTCTGTGGCACGGTTATCGGCGTTTCCGCGTTTACTGATACAAAAATCTTCGACCGCGTTATGGAGGTCATAACATACCTGAACACCAACGAGGAATTCAGAAACCTTTTCCAGTACGGCATTGAGGGTACAAACTACATTCTTGATGAGTACACGGACGAGATGGTCAAGCTTACAAACGACTACAATATGGACCTGTCGAAGACAGGCAATATGTTCATTGCATATCCCGATGCCGGAATGCCTGCGAATATATGGGAAATGGCGAAGAAGCAGAATCTTGTAACGGTTCCTTTTGTTCAGGATAGCTTCGGCGGTTTCGTTATCCCCGCTGACACGGAAAGGGAGACTCCCGTTGACTTTGACAGTGCAAAGGAGCTTGCAAAGGCTTCTGCCTCCGTCAAGGCACAGCTTGACGCTTGCAAGACCTATGAGGAATTCGAGGCGATCGTAAACTCTGTTGCAGATACCTACGGCGAGGTAATAAACAGCTTTATTACAGGCGAAAATACCCCCTGTGCTCTGTATACGGCGAGCCTTAGCTGATAAAAAGTGAAAACGGGTTGGATAGGTTCCAACCCGTTTTTAAAAAAGGAAATAATTTATGAAATATACTGATATTTTGTGGGACTTTAACGGCACGATCCTGTCGGACATGGAAATAGGTATCGAGAGCGTTAATCTGCTGCTTTTGCAGAGAGGGAAGCGTCCTTTGTCCGGACTTGACGAATACAGGGAGGTCTTCGGCTTTCCTATTCACGAATATTACGAGCGAATAGGCTTTGACTTTTCCGAGGAGCCTTATGACGTGGTGGCACCCCTTTGGGTGGCGGAATACATGAAGAGAATGCCTAAAGCCACGGTTTTTGACGACGTTGCTCCCGTGTCCGAGGCATTCAGAACCGCAGGCCTGCGCCAGACGGTCATGTCTGCGTCCGATCTTGATATGCTGAAGGGACAGCTTGAATTTCTCGGCATTTCGGAGTTTTTTGACGAGGTTTTCGGACTTGACAACATAAAGGCAGAGAGTAAGATCGGAATCGCCATGAATTGGAAGAAGAACAACCCGCAGGCGGTGTCTCTGCTTATCGGCGATACAGTCCACGATGCTCAGGTGGCGCGTGAATGTGGGTTTGACTGTATTTTGGTTGCAAGAGGACACCAGTCAAAGGCGGCCTTGGAGGAAACGGGTTATCCCGTGGTCGATACCCTTTCGGATGTGCTGAAATATATAGGTATAAGGAGTTAAAAATGGAACTTAAAGATTGCAAAAAGCTGGGCTTTGGCTGTATGCGCTTTCCCAAGATCGGTGAAGAGGTAGATATTGAGCAGGTCAAGCGTATGGTGGATATCTTCATGGACGCGGGCTTTGCTTATTTTGACACGGCACACGTTTATCACAGCGGTAAGAGCGAATCTGTCGTGAGAGAATGCCTGACGGAGCGCTATCCGAGAGAAAAATTCATGCTTACGACCAAGCTTTCTACCTGGAATTTTGAAAAGGAGGAGGATATAATCCCCCTTTTCGAGGAACAGCTGCGCGATACGGGCGTTGAGTATTTTGATTACTACCTGATGCACGCTCAGGACCGCAACTGCTACGAAAAATACAAGAAATGCCGTGCATACGAGATCGCATCCGAGCTGAAGGCGCAGGGAAAGATCAGACACGTGGGTCTTTCCTTCCACGACGATGCCGCGACTTTGCGTAAGATCCTCTCCGAGCAGCCTGCTGTTGAGGCGGTGCAGATCCAGTTCAATTACGTGGACTATCTCAACCCCGACGTTGACGGTAAGGGAGTATACGAGGTCTGCCGTGAGTTCGGAAAGGATATCATTATCATGGAGCCTGTCAAGGGAGGTTATTTGGCTAATCTTCCCGACGAAGCAAAAGCCGTTCTTGCCGAGGCTGGAGAGGGAAGCCCTGCGTCCTATGCGGTGAGATACGCCGCAGGCTTTGAGGGTGTGAAGATGGTCCTGTCGGGCATGAGCAGCATTGCCCAAATGGAGGATAACGTGGCCTCAATGAAGGATTTTAAGCCTCTTGACGAAAGGGAGCAGGCTGTCATCGAAAAGACCCGCGATCTGCTCATTGGCATGAACCGCATTGAGTGCACCGCGTGCCGTTACTGCACCGACGGCTGCCCTATGAACATAGCCATTCCCGACATTTTTGGACTCTATAATTCCAAAGTGTGCTACAAGAACTGGGGTACTGAAGGAGAATACGATAAGCTTGCCCAAAAGGGCGGACGTGCCTGTGATTGTATAGGATGCGGTCAGTGCGAGAGCGCTTGTCCTCAGCATCTGCCCATCATTGAGCTTCTCAAAAAGGCGTCGGAAAAGTACGATAACAGAGACAAGAAATGAGGTGTTTTCATGTCCGATAAAAACGAAAAGGAGCAGGGTGGCGAGATAGTTTACGAAAGCAAGATGGCAAAATGGTTGGATAATTTTTGGTATCATTATAAGTGGACTACTATTTGTGTAATTTTTGCTTTGATCGTAATTCTTATCTGTACCCTGCAAACGTGTAACAAAGACAAAAACGACGTGAGCGTTCTCTATGCAGGACCTGAATATTTCATGTTCAACGGCGAGGGTGTGCAGAATATCGAAGGTGCTCTTGAATACGTGCTTCCCGACGACGCTGCGGGCAAGGACGAGACAAAAAGAGTGGCACTTGTGTACCACCAGATCTTCTCCGAAGAGGAGATAAACGCAATAAAGGCCGAGGCGGAGAAAAACGGTGAGGAGGCATATATCGACGTGGGGTTCAACTCCCAAAACTTCCAAGCGTTCCAAAACCTTATCTTGGCAGGAGAATATTCGGTCTGCCTGTTGTCCCCGTATCTCTACGGCATGGTGCGGGAATCGGGGGGCTTCAGATTGCTCTCCGACGTGCTGGGATACACCCCCGAGAGTGCTGTTGACGAATGCGGCGTGCGGCTGAGCGAGACTGCATTCGGGCAATATTACCCCGGTGTCAAGGACCTGCCAAAGGATACTATCCTTTGCCTTCGTTCGGATGTGAGCGTCGGCACGTTCCTTGGCGGCAAGAAGAACAAGGAGCAGTATAAAAAATCCGAAATGCTGTTCCGCGCCATACTTGAATTTGAACAGTAAAAAATTGCGAGGCTGTGCCTCGCAATTTTTTATATCATCAAGCTTATCAGGTAAATTATGCCGATATGTAGCGGATAAAACACGTAAAAAGAATATTTCGGTAGCTTAAAGCCCTGTCGACCGTTGTAAAATGCCAGGGGAATGAGCGCGAGCAGGCTGTATGGCTGCACCCAGCCGATATCAAAGGACAGGACAGCCAGTCCTATGCCGAATGCCGGGAGTTGCGGAGTAAGAGCAAGGATCTCGTTTCTTTCTTCAGGGAACAGTATACCGCTGATAAATGGGAATACGGGCAGCATTATTCCCCAGAAGCCATAGTCAACGGTGAATTTCAGCGTGAACAGATAAAATATTGCCGCCGAAACGGCAAACAGGGAAAGATATAAGAGTCTGCCCGCTGTTTTTTCGTTCTCCTTTGCCGTGGTGAGCAGAAGGATCAGCGTGATTGAACAGGAGAAGGTGATAAGAGCGTTAAAATAGAGCTCGTCCATGGCTATGGCGTAGACTGCCGTCGTGGCGATGCCGAGGATCAGTACCTGAAGCAGATATCGCAGACGGTGTCTCGTATGCCGACAGCCCTCGCATATCATGTAGGAGAAGATGGGAAAGGCAAGTCTGCCGATGATGCGGAAAATCTCCTCGTCGGGGAAAATAAGCATTCCCACGTGGTCGATAACCATGGAGATCGCCGCCAGTACCTTCAAAGCGTTTCCCGACAGGGAAAAGATGTGCCTTGTGCCTGTCATATTCCTCTCCTTTCCGTGGTTTTTGAGCGTGAGATCCACAAAGAACATTTTACACGATAAAATCTCCGAAATCAATAGGCAAGCGCATTTTTGAGCGAAATTTTACGAAAAATACTTTACAAATAACTATAAATAAAGTATAATATAAGATGTATCACTATGCGGAGGTGTGCCCTGATGGATCTGACAGAAAAGAAAATAAGCTCCGAGAAGATCTTTGACGGAAAGGTGCTCCACGTTTCCGTTGACCGCGTTCTGCTTCCAAACGGAGAAGAAGGCGTGCGCGAGATCGTACTACACCGAGGAGCTGTTGCGGTCATTCCCGTCACCGATGAGGAAGATGTTGTGTGCGTAAAGCAGTTCAGATACGTTCACGGTCAGGTCCTGCTTGAGATACCCGCAGGCAAGCTGGAGGAGTTTGACACCGACGTGCGACAGGCGGCCTTGCGCGAGCTTGAAGAGGAGATCGGAGCACAGTGCGAGACGCTTACCGAAATGGGCGTTCTTTATCCCACACCTGCCATTTGCTCGGAAAAGATACATCTTTTCATGGCAAGAGGACTTAAATTCGGTGAGACTCACCCCGATGACGACGAATTTCTTGAAATCGAGCGGATTCCCCTGAAAACGCTTGTGCAAATGGTAATGCGAGGCCAGGTGCCCGATTCAAAGACACAGGCATGCGTGCTCCGCGCGTGGCTGACTCTGCACCCCGACGGGCTTGAGGGCTGAAATAAAAAGAAAAAGAGATAATATGACACAAGAGAGAAAAAACAGGATACTTTCCCACAGCGAGATGGGAGAGTGCAGAGAATATACCGAGAAAATGAGGCAACTGAACGCGGGCAAGGGCAAAAAGGTCTTTGTTCTGACTTTTGGCTGTCAGCAAAACGAGGCGGACAGCGAAAAGCTGGCGGGAATGTCGATCGACATGGGTTACACGGTGACGAAAGACCCGCAGGAAGCCGATCTGATACTTGTCAACACCTGCGCCATTCGCGAGCACGCCGAAAAAAAGGCGCTGTCCATTATCGGACAGTACAAGCACATAAAGGCAAAGAAGCCCGAGACCATGATAGCCGTCTGCGGCTGTATGGTGGTCCAGGACCACAGGGCGGAGGAGATAAAATTCAGATACCCTTACGTAGATTTTATCTTCGGCACGTCAAGCCTTCACCGTTTCCCCAAGCTGCTCTACGATAAGACCACCAAGGGCAAGCGGCTTTACTGCCCCCAGGAGACCGAATTTTGCGTCGCGGAGGGGTTAAGAATTGAACGCGAGAGCAATTATCGCGCGTGGGTCAGCATCATGTACGGTTGCAACAATTTCTGTTCCTACTGCATCGTCCCTTACGTGAGAGGGCGCGAGCGCAGTCGGGAAATGAGCGAGATCGTCGCCGAGGTGCGGGACCTTGTACAGCGTGGATATAAGGACATAACGCTTCTGGGTCAGAACGTAAATTCTTACGCAAAGGACAGCGATTTTGACTACGATTTTGCCGATCTGATGGCGGAGCTTGCGAAGATCGAGGGAGATTTTCTCCTGCGCTTTATGACAAGCCACCCAAAGGACGCATCGAAAAAGCTTATCGACACCATGGCGCAAAATCCCAAGATCGCGCGTCATTTCCACCTGCCCATGCAGTCGGGAAGTGATGAGATCCTCTCTAAAATGAACCGCCGCTACGACACAGCAAGGTATCTTGAAACGGTGGATTATTTGCGGGAAAAGATTCCCGGGATAACGATCACTACCGACATCATCGTGGGCTTTCCCGGAGAGACCGAGGAGGATTTTGAGGGCACGCTCAATATGCTCCGCCGGGTGAAATTTGACATGATATACTCCTTCATTTACTCACCGCGAAAGGGAACGCCTGCGGCTGAAATGGAATGTCAAATACCCGATGAAATTAAAAGTGAGCGTTTTAATCGCCTGCTTGCAACCCAAAACGAGATCGCACTTGATCTTAACCAAAAAGAGGTGGGAAAAACTCTCAGAGTTCTGTGCGACGGCATAAGCAAAAATAATGAAAAGGTCTACAGCGGACGCACCGAGGGAAATAAGATCGTTTTCTTTGACGGCGAGCCGTCCGATACGGGAAAATATCTCAATATTAAAATAGACAGAGCCGAGGCGTTTGCGCTCTACGGCCAAAAAGCGAACTGAAAAGGAGAAAAAAACAATGGATAACAGAATTGTGGAGCTTGCCGCAGAGCTTGGCAAGGCTATAAAGGAAGACGAGCGCGTAAAGGCCCTGGACGCAGCCAAGAAGGCTTACGACGAGGACAAGGATCTTTTGCGCTACGTTGTGGAATACAACGTCCAGCAGAAGGCAATGGCAAACGAATTTGAAAAGGGCGAGGACCGCGACGAGGTGATACTGAAGCAGATCCAGAATCGTATCGACGAGCTTTACGATCTTATCGTCAGCAATGAGGCTTTTGTTGCCATGAATGCCGCTCAGGAGGCAGTAAATAACTTCATGAACGAGGTCAACGGCATCATCACTCTCAACATTACGGGTGAACAGCCTTGCACGCACGATTGCAGCTCCTGCCACGCCGACTGCGCTTCCAAAAAGTAATTTCTCATTTATAAAAGAGAGGTAAAACGCCATGACTCCGATGATGGAGCAATATTTTGAGATAAAAAATCAGTATAAGGATTTCCTGCTCTTTTACCGCGTGGGGGATTTTTACGAGATGTTTTTCGACGACGCAAAGGCGGCGTCGGCGGCAATCGACCTGACACTTACGGGCAAGGACTGGGGTGAGCCCGAGCGTGCGCCCATGTGCGGAGTACCATTCCATGCGGCGGACACCTATATAGCAAAGCTCATTGCAAAGGGCTTTAAGGTCGCCATCTGCGAGCAGGTGGAGGACCCTGCGACCGCAAAGGGACTTGTGCGCCGCGAGGTCATTCGCGTGGTCACACCGGGAACGCTTCTTGAATCGAGTATGCTTTCCGAAGGTGATAACAACTACCTTTGCGCGATCTACGTGGGCGAATTTGAATGCGGCGTCAGCTTTGCGGACGTGTCTACGGGCGCAATTTCCGCCACCACCTTGGACGGCGCGGACATGATAAAGAAGCTCACAAACGAGCTGGGAACCTATTCTCCGAGTGAAATTATTGTGAATATCCCTCTGTCAGCCGAGCCTGAGCTTGCTCAGTTCATCTCGGCGCGTATGGAGACCTCGGTCAGCGACAACCACCCCGACTGGTTTGAGTATGCAAACAGCCGTGCGCTGATAGAGAGCCAATTTACCGACTCTATCCGCGAGAACGTGACAGAGCAAAATGCTGTCGTGTGCTCGGTGGGCGGTCTTCTGACATACGTAAACAACACCCAAAAGGGTGATATCTCCTATATCAAGGAGCTGAGAATTTACAGCGAGGGACAGTATCTTGAAATGGATACCAACACCCGCCGAAACCTTGAGATCACCGAGACCATGCGCTCAAAGGAAAAGAAAGGCTCTCTGCTCTGGGTACTTGACAAGACCCGCACGGCGGCGGGTGCAAGAATGCTTCGCTATTGGGTGGAGCATCCTTTGCTGCGCGTCAGCAGCATAACCGAGCGTCAGAGTGCCGTTCGGGAGCTTTATGATAATTTTATTTTGCGCGAGGAGCTTGGGGAGCTTCTTTCGGGCGTTCTTGACCTTGAAAGACTCATTTCCCGTATCGTTTACGGCTCTGCCACCGCAAAGGATCTGCGCGCGGTTGCCAATACAGCAAGGGTCATACCGGAGATTAAGGGACAGCTCAGCTCCTGTGAGAGCCGCGAGCTTCACCGCATCTATACAGAGCTTGACGAGCTTGAAGATATCTGCTCACTTATCAACGCGTCTATCGTTGAGGATCCGCCCTTTACCGTCCGCGACGGTGGTATGATAGCCGACGGCTACAACGCCGACGTTGATCAGCTCCGCTCTATCCGCGATAACGGCAAGAGCTGGATCGAAAAGATCGAGGCGGAGGAAAAGGAAGCTACGGGCATAAAGACTCTGAAAGTCCGTTACAACAAGGTTTTCGGATATTATATCGAGGTGTCCCAGTCCTTCCTTTCGATGGTCCCCGACCATTACATAAGAAAGCAGACCTTGGTCAACTGCGAGCGATATATCACCCAGGACTTAAAGGACAAGGAAGCCACCATTCTGGGCGCGGCAGACAAGCTCTGTTCTCTCGAATACGAGCTTTTCCAGCAGGTGAGAACGGCGGTTGCGGCGTGCAGTACACGTATACAGGAAACGGCGGCGCTGCTTGCTGAGCTTGACGTCTACCGCTCTCTTGCCACCGTGGCGGCGCGAAACAAATACGTTTGTCCCGAGGTGACGGGCGGAAGCCGTATTTACATCAAGGACGGACGTCACCCTGTGGTGGAGCAGTTTACCCGCGATACGTATTTTGTTCCGAACGACGTGGATATCGACTCGGCCAATGACCGACTTATGCTTATAACAGGCCCCAATATGGCAGGTAAGTCCACCTATATGAGACAGGTGGCGCTTATCACCGTCATGGCGCAGATAGGCTCCTTTGTTCCCGCATCCGATGCGGAGATCGGCATTGTTGACAAGGTGTTCACCCGTGTCGGCGCGTCGGACGATCTGGCATCGGGACAGTCCACCTTTATGCTTGAGATGAACGAGGTGGCGTATATTTTAAAGAACGCCACGAGAAAGTCCCTCATTGTCTACGACGAGATCGGACGCGGCACAAGCACCTTTGACGGCATGAGCATTGCCCGCGCTATCGCGGAGTTTACCAACAGCTCGAAGATCGGTGCAAAGACACTTTTTGCCACCCACTATCACGAGCTGACAAGCCTTGAAGACGAGTTTGACGGCATCGTAAACTATAACATCGCCGCAAAGAAGCGCGGAGACAACATTACATTCCTTCGTAAGATCGTCCGCGGCTCTACCGACGACAGCTACGGTATCGAGGTTGCAAAGCTTGCAGGCGTGCCGGGCGAGGTGGTAAAGCGTGCAAAGCAGATACTTGCAACTATTGAAAGCGGTTCGGGTATCGTGACTTCCCGCTCCGAGCGTCCCGTTGAGGCGGAGGACGACAGTCTCATCAGCATCGACGACACTTTGCGTGCACAGGCGATGGAGGAATTGAAGAATATTGATCTTAATATGATCTCACCTTACGAGGCTATGCAGCTTCTCTACGAGATTCAGAAGAAACTGAAGTAAAACAAAGAAAGGAAGGCCCGACGGGCAAATATTATGGGAAAAATAAACGTTCTCAGCTTCGCTGTGGCTAACCTTATAGCCGCAGGCGAGGTGGTCGACAGACCTGCCTCCGTCATCAAGGAGCTTGTGGAAAACTCAATAGATGCGGGCGCGGACAGAATAACCGTCGAGATACAGAACGGCGGAATATCCTATATGCGCGTCACCGACAACGGCAGCGGAATTTCAAAAGAAGACCTGCCCGTGGCATTGCGTCGCCACGCCACAAGTAAAATAAAGGACGCAGAAGACTTGGAAGCCATTATTTCTCTCGGCTTCCGCGGAGAGGCTTTGGCGGCTATTTCCTCTGTTGCAAACGTCCGCATCGTGTCAAAAACAAAGGATAGCGAGCTTGGCGCGGCTCTAGAGGCTCACGGAGGAGTGGTGGTCGGTGTTACCGAACGGGCTTGCTCGGAGGGTACGAGCATTATTGTGGAGGACCTTTTCTATAACGTGCCCGCACGGAGAAAATTCCTCAAAAAGAATATAACCGAGGGAATGGCTGTGGTCAGCTGTGTTGAGCGCGTGTCCCTGTCCCACCCCGAAATTGCCTTCCGACTGATCTCGGACGGTAACGTCAAGCTTGAAACCATGGGCGACGGTAAGCTCCACTCGGCTATCTATTCTGTTTTCGGCCGTGATTTTGCCACTCGGCTTATTCCCGTGCAGGGAAGCAGCGAGGGTATCGAGATCACGGGCTATATCGGACGGTCCGATAACGTGAAGGCCAACCGAAATTTCCAGAATTTCTTCATCAACGGCAGATACGTAAAGAGCAAAACCGCCATGGCGGCAATAGAACAGGCATTTTCCTCTTACATACCCCCCGAAAAATTCCCCTGTTGCGTGCTTTTTGTGAAGATCGACCCCAGATGTGTGGACGTGAACGTTCACCCCTCGAAGCTTGAAATAAAATTCTCAAACGAAAAGGCGGTTTTCGAGGCGGTCTACTATTCGGTGAGAAACGCACTTGAAAAGAACACGACCCGCCCCGAGGTACGCCTTGAAAACGGCAGGATCTCGGCGCAGGACTATCGGAATATGGCGGGTGCACAGCCGCAAAACAAGCCAAACGCACTCAATGCTTTTGCGCCTATTCCCGACAAGGGAACAAAGCCCGAACAGATAAAGATATCGACCCCCGCAGTGTCAAGACCGAGCATTTCGGCCGTGCCCTCGTGGCATAATTCTGCTCCGACCCCAAAGCCCACCGAGACGGTGACGGAAAACAAGGCGGAAAAGTTCTCTTTCGGCTCTCCAAAAATCAATTTCACTCCGAAGTCGGTCGAAATTCCTCCCGTCGAGGAGAAAATTGGACACGTAAAGGTGGAAACGACCACGCCGACCACTCCTCCAAAGGAAGAGGAGCCTGTGCGTGAAATTCCCCCGTACAGGATCGTTGGCGAGGCGTTCAACTCTTACGTTTTCATTGACTTGGGCGAAAAAATGCTGGTGGTCGACAAGCACGCCGCCCACGAGCGCATAATATTTGAGCATTTCAAAAAGATCATGGACAAGGGCGAGCAGGCATCGCAGATGCTCATGCTGCCCGTGAAGATAAGCCTTAGACGCGAGGAGATCGCCGCCCTTGAGGATTACCGCGCCGAGATCGAATCGGCGGGCTTCACCTTCGAAACCGAGGAAACTGCGGTAAACGTGCAGTCCTTCCCCGTAGGCATCGAGGCGTCGGCGATAACCGACATCTTCGGCGAGTTTGCAACGGGACTTCTTGCAGACCGTGCAAGCGTCAATATAACACGTCAGTTTGCCTTTGAAAAGGCTCTGTACCAGGCGTCCTGTAAGGCGGCCATAAAGGCGGGTCGGCAGTACCCCGAGGAGCATATAAAATGGCTTTGCCAAAAGCTCATGGAGCTTCCCGACATTACTTTTTGTCCTCACGGACGTCCCGTTGCCATTGAAATGACGAAAAATATGCTCGATCATCAATTTGAGCGACTTTAAACCAATCGGAAAGGAAAACCCTGCATGGCAGGGAACAGTAAATATGTTTGACCTTATCAAGACCGAAGGCAGAGCAAGACGCGGTTGCCTTCACACCGTACACGGTGACATTCAGACCCCCGTTTTTATGAACGTAGGCACCTGCGCCGCCATCAAGGGCGGAGTTTCCACTATGGACCTCATCGATCTTAACTGCCAGGTGGAGCTTTCCAACACCTACCACCTGCACCTGCGTCCGGGCGACACGCTTATCCGTGATATGGGAGGTATCCATAAGTTTTTCAACTGGAATAAGCCCGTTTTGACCGACAGCGGCGGATTCCAGGTGTTCTCGCTTTCCCAACTTCGCAAGATCACGGAAGAAGGCGTAAAATTTGCCTCTCATATTGACGGAAAGCGCATCTTCATGGGTCCCGAGGAGAGTATGCAGATCCAGTCCAATCTGGTGTCCACCATCGCCATGGCTTTTGATGAGTGTATCGAGAACCCCGCACCCTACGATTACGTAAAGAACTCCTGCGACCGCACCGCACGCTGGCTCGTTCGCTGTAAGAACGAGATGAACCGCCTGAACTCTCTGCCCGAGACTATCAATAAAAATCAGATGCTTTTCGGCATCAACCAGGGCGGTGTTTACGAGGACTTGCGTATAGAACATATGCACACTATTGCCGAGCTTGACCTTGACGGATATGCTATCGGCGGTCTTGCCGTTGGTGAAGCGACCGAGGATATGTACCGCATAATTGATGCAGTGGAGCCTCATATGCCCAAAAACAAGCCCAGATACTTAATGGGCGTGGGCACTCCCTGCAACATTCTTGAGGCTGTCCACATGGGCGTTGACTTCTTTGACTGCGTAATGCCCAGTCGTAACGCACGCCACGGCAATCTGTTCACCTGGCACGGTAAAATGAACCTGTGCAACGAAAAGTACGCCCGTGACCCCCGTCCCTTTGACGAGAACTGCGGATGTCCCGCTTGCCGTCATTACAGCCGTTCCTACGTCCGCCATTTGATCAAGGCAAAGGAATCCCTTGGTATGCGACTTGCGGTCATGCACAACCTTTATTTTTACAACGAGCTGACCCAAAAGATCCGCGATGCACTTGACGGCGGATATTTTGAGAGCTTCTATCAGAAGTATAGAGCAATTCTCGGAGAACGCTCCGAAAGCTGATGAAAAATAAAAAGCTTTATATAATTTTGTCGGTCGTCCTTCTCAGCGTCGTTATGAACGTGGTTGACGGAGTGCTGACACCGCCTTACGCGGTAAAATCCGCTGTAAAGCTTCTGCTTTTTGGGGGTGTTCCACTCATTTACTACCTGGCAGACCCCGAGGAGAGAAAGACGCTCAAAAAACTGCTCACACCCTCAAAAAAGGGATTTGCACTCTCATTGCCTCTAGGGGCAGGGTGCTTTGCCGTGATTCTTGCCGCATTCTTTCTTTTGCGTGATGCGGTTGACTTTTCCGGCATCACCAAAAGCCTCACGGGGGATAGCGGAATAACGGCAGAGAATTTTATTTTCGTTGCCCTGTATATATCCTTTATCAATTCTTTTCTTGAGGAATTTTTCTTCCGCGGATTTGCGTTTGTCACCCTGAAAAGACACGCATCGAAAAAGACTTCCTACATTGTGAGCGCGTTCTTTTTCGCCTTTTATCACGTTGGAATGACCTTGACCTGGTTGCCTTTTCCGGTTTTTCTGGCAGAGCTTCTGGGGCTGACTGTGGGCGGTGTCATCTTCAACCGCCTGTGCGAAAAGAGCGAGACGATGTACCCGTCGTACATGGTACATATGTGCTGTAATTTTGGCATAAATCTTATCGGGTTTATGCTTTTTGGAATAATATAAAAGACAGAGAACTTTCTCGTTCTCTGTCTTTTATATTATCTGTACATTTTGTATCTCAGTCTCAGGTTGTCTGCGATCATGGCGATAAATTCGGAGTTTGTGGGCTTGCCGCGATTGTTTTGGATCGTGTATCCGAAATAGGAGTTGAGAGTGTCCACGTCACCTCTGTCCCATGCCACCTCAATGGCGTGACGGATGGCGCGCTCAACCCGAGATGTTGTGGTGGAATACTTCTTT